>NZ_JAMYPB010000013.1:0-131761 GCF_040320135.1 Mesorhizobium sp. M0772
TCCCTTCTCTCGGTGGTGGGGGGTCGGCTGTTGCGTTTATCCGGTCGCCCTCGCCCGCACCCGCTTGCGCCCCCCACACTGCCCGGGGCGGGCCCCCGCGCCCCCGCGCCCTTCGTTTTCGCAGGCTTCGAAATCAGACCTTTTCGAAGATGCGTGCCTTGGCGACGACGCCAGCGATCGCGCCGCCGATCAGCGGCGCAACGATGAACAGCCAAAGCTGGCTGAGGGCTGCGCCGCCGGTAAACAGCGCCGGGCCGATCGAACGCGCCGGATTGAGCGAGGTGCCGGTCACCGGGATCATTGCGAAGTGCAGTCCGGCCAGCGTCAGGCCGATGACCAGGCCGGCGAACGCCGTCGAGTGCTTCTCGGCGGTGACGCCGAGGATGACGGTGACGAAGGTGAAGGTGCCGATCAGCTCCCACAGGAAGGCCGAACTCGTCCCCCATTTCGCCACGTCCCAGCCATTGGCGCCGAAACCGGTGGTGTGCCCGCCGGTCTGGCCGGAGACGATGATCCACAGCGCCAGCGAGGCCAGAATGGCGCCGATGATCTGCGCGATCCAGTAAGGAATGACATCCTTGGCCGGCAGCCGGCCGGCAAGGAAGACGCCGAGCGTGACGGCAGGGTTGAGATGTGCGCCTGAGATGGGACCCACCGCGTAAGCCGCCGCAATCAGGCCGATGCCGAACGCCAGGCCGATGGCTTCCTGGCCCAGCGGCAAGTCGGCGAGAAAGCCACCCGTCGCCACCGACGCCGTGCCGATAAACACCAATAGAAATGTCCCTAGAACTTCCGCAAGATACGTTTTCATTGCCCTCTCCTCGTATCGATCCGTCGGTCCGCTTTTCCGCGCCGCGAATCATGGCGCAAAGAGTATTCCCAACGCAAAAGCTTGGAAAGCAGAGCAATTGCGCCACAGATCGTGCTTACGGCGGCCAGTTACCAACATTAGAGACCTTGCATATATTTGAGATTTGTTATCGCCGGCGGGCGGACATTTGCCGGCGGGGAAAATCGTCGGCCGCGAGCGGAAGGCCTCGTCGCCGCGAAATTCAAGCGGGGTTCAATCTCGACGCGAAACGCTCTAAGAGCAGGCCGAAAGATACTGTGCTCGATAGATGGAATGACGAATGCGACTGGGCGGACGGCTGGCGGCAGCCATTGAAGTGCTGGACGACATTGGCCGGCGCCACCGGCCGGTGGCCGATGCGCTGAAAGATTGGGGGCTGTCGCATCGCTTTGCGGGCGGCGGCGACCGCGCGGCGATCGGCAACATCGTCTACGACGCGCTGCGCCACAAACGTTCCGCCGGCTGGCTTTTGGGTGAAGACACGCCGCGCGCCATCGGCTTCGGCGCGCTGCTCATCGAATGGGGCCAGACGCCGCAATCGCTCAACGATGCGCTCCAGGGTGACAAGTTCGCGCCGCCGCTGCTCAGCGCCGCCGAGTTGCAGGCGCTGGCCGAGCGCCGGCCTGAAGGCGCGCCGGAGGCGGTGCGGGCGGACGTGCCCGACTGGTGCGCGCCGTTGTTCGAACGAGCCTTTGGCACAGACTGGGTTGCGGAAGGTGCTGCCCTGGCGACCCGCCCGCCGCTCGACATCAGGGTCAATACGCTGCAGTCCGACCGCGCCAAAGTGCTGGCGGAACTCGCCGAAACCGGCGCCAAGGCAGCCGCTATCGCGCCACAAGGCATTCGCATCCCGCCCATCGACGGCGACGGCAGGCACCCGAACGTACAGGCCGAGCCGGCCTTCCAGAAAGGCTGGTTCGAGGTCCAGGACGAAGGCTCGCAGATCGTTGCCGCCCTTGCCGGCGCGCAAGCCGGGATGCAGGTGCTCGATTTCTGCGCCGGCGCCGGCGGCAAGACGCTGGCGCTGTCGGCGACGATGGCCAACAAAGGCCAGGTCTTCGCCCATGATGCCGAAAAGGCGCGGCTGGCGCCGATCTTCGACCGCATCCGCCGTTCGGAAAACCGCAACGTCCAGGTCGTCACCAAGCCGGCCGAGCTCAGCCCCCTCGCAGGCCACATGGACATCGTGCTGGTGGATGCGCCCTGCACCGGCAGCGGCACCTGGCGGCGCCGTCCCGACGCCAAATGGCGGCTGACGCAGAGACAGCTCGATGCCCGCAAGGGCGAGCAGTCGGCGATCCTCGACGCGGCCAAGGCCTATGTCAAACCCGGCGGCCTGCTGGTCTACATCACCTGTTCGGTGTTCGACGAGGAGAATGGCGAGCAGATCGCCGCCTTTCGCGAGCGCCACAAGGGCTTCGTCCCGGTCGATCATCGCGCGCTCTGGGATATCAGCTTCCCCGGTCACGCAGCGGCCGCCCGGATCGGCAAGACAAGCGACATCTCGCTGTCGCCGGCGCTGAGCGGCACCGACGGGTTCTATTTCTGTGCGCTGCGTGGGGCGAATTGACGCTGCGATTGACAGCTGACATAGCGCCAGTTGCAGATGCGCGGCGTCGGCCGCCAGACGGGGTAGAATTCTTGCAAAGATATGTGTCGCTTCTGCTTTTCCTCATTCTGGTGCTCGGCGGAGGCCTGCTGATCGGCTATGCGACGTTGCCGGGTGAATGGTATGCCTCGCTCGCCAAGCCGCCCTTCAACCCGCCCAACTGGGTCTTCGCGCCGGCCTGGACGCTCCTCTATGTGCTGATCGCCGTAGCCGGCTGGCGGACATGGGAGCGGGAACGAGCAGGCGCCGCGATGAAGATCTGGGCCCTCCAGCTTGTTCTGAACTTCGCGTGGTCGCCGACTTTCTTCGGCGCCAAACAGATGGGGCCGGCACTGGTCGTGATCCTGGCTCTTCTCGCCAGCATTGCGCTGTTCATAGCCACGGTGTGGAACCGCGACCGGGTTTCCGGCTGGCTGTTTGCGCCCTATGCCCTATGGGTGGCCTTCGCCACCTTGCTCAATGCGTCGCTGCTCCTGTTGAACTGAGTGCTTTGCTGCAGTGCAGCAAAAGCATTTGCGTGGCGTTCAGGCGTCTGCGATAAGCTTTGCAGATAAATCAGGGCGATGGCCATGGCAGCAAAGATCGTACCCGCACCCGATTATGAGGACCGCGTCAGGGCGTCGTTCGCCCGCCAGCAGGCGATGGCGACCATTGGCGCCGAGCTGACCCTTGTGACGCCGGGCATCATCGAGATCGAAATGCCCTATTCCCAGGCACTGACCCAGCAGCACGGTTTCCTCCATGCCGGGGTGATTTCGACGGCGCTGGACTCGGCCTGCGGCTATGCCGCGTTCTCGCTGATGCCGGAAAATTCCGGCGTGCTGACCATCGAATTCAAGGTCAACCTCCTGGCGCCCGGCCGGGGCGAACGCTTCCTGTTCCGCGGCTCGGTGACCAAACCCGGCCGCACCATCATTGTCGCCGATGGCCAGGCGTACGCCTTTGCCGCCGATGGCGAGGCCAAGCTGATCGCGACCATGACCGGCACGATGATGACGGTGGTTGGCCGTGACGGGATAGCAGGCTGATGGCCAAAATTACGCGAATTGGTGGCAAGGACGTCCTCTTCGTCATGGCGGCGCAGGCCGAGTACGGTCCGCATCTGCAAAAACTGTTCACGCCGCTGATGACAGGCGTCGGCCCGGTAGAGGCAGGTGTGCGGCTCGGCGCCGAACTGTCATGGCTGAAATCCGAGAAGGCGTTGCCCGATCTCGTCGTCTCGCTCGGCTCCGCCGGCAGCCGCACACTGGAGCAGACGGAAATCTACCAGGCGGTCTCGGTCAGCTATCGCGACATCGACGCTTCGCCGCTAGGCTTCGAAAAAGGCGCGACGCCGTTCCTCGACCTGCCGGTGACCCTCCCGCTATCATTCAGGATACCGGGCATTAAAGAAGCCAGCCTGTCGACCGGCGGCGCCATCATCACCGGCGCCGCCTACGACGCCATCGCCGCCGATATGGTCGACATGGAAACCTTCGCCTGCCTGCGCGCCTGCCAGTTGTTCGATGTCCCGCTTATCGGCCTGCGCGGCATTTCAGACGGTGCAGCCGATCTGCGCCACGTTGGCGACTGGACCGAATATCTGCATGTCATCGACGAGAAGCTGGCGGATGCGGTCGCTCGGCTCGAACAGGCCATCGGCTCCGGCACGCTACACAAGGAGCAGCCTGGGCAAGAGCCGGCGCCGCTCTGAAAGTCGGGCTACGCACCCCATTGCGCCGACTCGTTTCTTTCTCTAAAGGCTCGCCATGACGACAGCCAATCATCCCGATACAGTCCTGGCCGACACCGTTCTCATCATCGATTTCGGCAGCCAGTTTACGCAACTCATCGCCCGCCGCATCCGCGAGGCTGGCGTGTTTTCCGAGATCGTGCCGTTCCAATCGGCCGAAGCTGCCTTCAAGCGCATCAATCCGAAAGCCGTGATCCTGTCGGGCGGTCCCGCCTCGACATCGGACATCGGCAGCCCGCGCGCGCCGCAGATCGTCTTCGATGCCGGCGTACCTGTGCTCGGTATCTGCTACGGCCAGATGGCCATGTGCGTGCAGATGGGCGGCGTCGCCGAAAGCTCGAACCATCGCGAATTCGGCCGCGCCTTCGTCGAGATCGAAAAGGACAGCCCGCTGTTCGAGGGCCTGTGGGCGCCAGGCCAGCGCCACCAGGTGTGGATGAGCCATGGCGACCGCGTCATCTCGCTGCCCAAGGGGTTCGAAGTCTTCGGCAAGTCGGAAGGCTCGCCTTTCGCCATCTTCGGCAACGTCGCGCGCAAGATGTACGGCATCATGTTCCACCCGGAAGTTGTGCATACGCCGGATGGCGCCAGGCTGCTGAGAAACTTCGTGCACAACATCGCCGGCATCGAAGGCGACTGGACGATGCGCGCCTATCGCGAGCATGCGGTCGAGACAATTCGCAAACAGGTCGGCAAGGGCAAGGTGATCTGCGCGCTGTCGGGCGGCGTGGATTCATCGGTCGCTGCCTTGCTGATCCACGAAGCGGTAGGCGACCAGCTGACCTGCATTCTTGTCGACCATGGCCTTATGCGCAAGGACGAGGCCGCCGGCGTGGTGGCGATGTTCCGCCAGCACTATAATCTGCCGCTGGTCCTTGTCGACGCGTCGGAAAAATTCATCTCCGCGCTGGAAGGCGAGTCCGACCCCGAGACGAAGCGCAAGACCATCGGCCGGCTGTTCATCGAGGTGTTCGAGGAAGAGGCCAAGAAACTCGGCGGCGCCGATTTCCTGGCCCAGGGTACGCTCTATCCCGACGTCATCGAAAGCGTCTCCTTCACCGGCGGCCCGTCGGTGACCATCAAGTCGCACCACAATGTCGGCGGCCTGCCTGCGCGCATGAACATGCAACTGGTCGAGCCGCTGCGCGAACTGTTCAAGGACGAGGTGAGGGCACTGGGCAAGGAACTCGGCCTGCCCGAAAGTTTTATTGGCCGCCATCCGTTCCCTGGACCAGGCCTTGCCATCCGCTGCCCCGGCGGTATCACCCGCGAGAAGCTCGAAATCCTGCGCGAGGCCGACGCCATCTATCTCGACGAGATCCGCAAGGCCGGCCTCTACGACGCCATCTGGCAGGCTTTCGCCGTGCTGCTTCCGGTGCAGACCGTCGGTGTGATGGGCGACGGCCGCACCTACGAATTCGTCTGCGCGCTGCGCGCCGTGACGTCCGTCGACGGCATGACCGCCGACTTCTACCACTACGACATGGCTTTCCTCGGCGCGGCGGCCACCCGCATCATCAACGAAGTCCGCGGCATCAACCGCGTCGTCTACGACGTGACGTCGAAGCCGCCAGGCACCATCGAGTGGGAATGATTCAGACCTACCCAAACGCCGCCGGAAACACGCCATTGTACGCCACAACCATTTGATAACACGTATAAATCCATTCGGAGACAATTAGCGACAATCGGTGCGGAGATTGGATTTGACGGACCGGCTGACGGACCTTCCGCAAATTGCTAGCTCAGATTTTTCGAAGTACCGTCAGATCCAATGAGGCTCTGACGGTGTTTTTTGATGCCTTAAGGCACTGAAGATAAAACGAATGTTCTGCCGAAGAGCCTCGAAATTGTACTGACGGTACTTTTCAGGAGGTAGCGGGGAATGCTGACGGACGTCGCCCTTAAAGCCCTGAACCAAAAGTGAAAATCTACAAGATTGCTTACCGCGACGGCATGTATGTTCGCGTCATGCCTAGTGGCGCGATCTCCTTTCGGCTGGATTACAGGCTCAACGGACGCCGCGAGACGGTCTGTCTTGGCAGGTATGGACGGGACGGAATCTCACTTGCCCTTGCCCGAGAGAAGTGTCTCGACGCGAAGCGCGCTATTGGCGAGGGACGGTCGCCGGCGATACAAGCGCCGAGTTGTGACACCGATCACCGGCCGACTTCAGCGCCGAATGGCTACCAAACCAAAGCGATGTCCGGGCCGTCAAGGCCTCTTCTATCTCGGCCAAGCCGGCCCGGAGCCCGCATTCAGTCACATCCCTTGAACCTGGGTGCAGAGCTGCTGCATCGAAGCCATTTGAGCAGCCGAGTTCGCGCCCGAACCCGTGCTGGTGCTGGCGGTCGTATCGCCAGCTGTATTCGAGGATCCCGACGTGCCGGTGGTTGTACCCGAACCAGTGCTGTTGCTGGCCGTGGTGTTACTGCCGGTCGAACCAGAGCTGCCTGAAGTGCCGGTGGCTGTGCCAGAGCCGGTGCCGACACTCGCCGTTGTATCACTGCCGGTCGAAGCCGAGCTACCTGACGTGCCGGTCATTGTGCCAGAGCCAGTGCCGTTACTGGCCGTCATTCTCGAGCAGTCGGAGCGAACCTGTGCCTGCTGTTCAGAGCTCAGGGACGACCAGTTCTTGCGGATCTCATCCTGCGACAGAAGTCTTCCCGAATTGGCGTCGCTGAAGAATGAGCCCGAGAGCTTGCTGTCCCAGCCGCTCGGGATACCGCTTTGGCCTGAGCCGGACGTAGAACTCATACCCGACCCGGCCGATGAGCCGGACGTTCCGTTCGTGCCGCTGGATGTTCCCGACGACTGCGCCAAGGCCGCGGTGGCGAGACAGAGAGAGATCGCTGTAGCTGTCAAAATCTTACGTTTCATGTGAGTCTCCTTTGGGGTTCAACGCCGTTGCGGCGTCGAACCCTAATCTCGAGGAAAGGCACTTGTTCCTGTATAGAGTGGAATTCGATGTCATGATCCTTGTGCACCAGCCTTGGTCTCGAATGCGATGCCGGAGCGCTTCAACGACGACTGACGCCTCAGGCGAGAGCTGTCCGCTACTGGGTGTTAGAGGCGATATGCGGAACGCTTCCCGAATAGTTGGGTGCCACCATCGGGTAATTGCGAGGCAGGTTCCATTTGGTTCGGTAATCGTCCGGATTCATGCCCAGTCGGCCAAGGTGCGAACTGCGTCGGGTCTCGGCTAGAGACAGGAGGGTGGCCTTTGCCGCGGCGTATAGCTCGACATGCGGAGCTCGTCTCGACCGCGCACACTCAATATATTTTACGATGACGCCGCCAGATGTCATATGAGCGAATGCCTTTCCGGCGAAATAAATTGCTCCCAGCACGTCGACGCTCAGCACCTTCAGCCAGCCCGCTCTAGTGAATGCCTCAATGGTTAAAGATTATCAGGCCGGCGCGTTGTTGACGATTATTACCAACCTGCCGAACGCGTGAGCGCAAGTCGACAGCACCGTGATAGCGGCCTCCCCGGCGCGCCGCTTGTCGAACCGATGCGCGCCTTCTCGACCTTGCCTCCACCCACGTCGGCTCACCCGTGCACCTTCGGTGCCCAACCGCATGGCGATGGCCAGTCCAATGCCGCTTGCAGCACCGGTTACAATGCAGTCTTGTTATCCAGGCGCATCGGGTTCGACCTCTTTCTGGGGAGCAGCAAGTGGTTCAGTCCAGCCTTCAGCGACCCGATCCACGCTCAGCAGGCTGCGCGCATAATCCTGTTGCGCGCGAACAATGGCATCGTCCTGCTGTGAGGGAAGAAAGACCGGCAAAGCAAGGCAGACACTTTGTGTGGCCAACAGCTTGTTCCAGTTCGCGATCAGCGCCTTGAAAGCGCGCCCCACCGCCCTCGGATTTCGGTCGAGGTCATAGAGGCCGAGCGGATTGATCCGTCCGTTGTTCTCCCGAAGCGCACTGTCCCAGTCCACCTGATCCGTCAGCGAGTACCAGGTGAAGCCTACGATGGGGATGCCATCGTTGCGGATCCGCAGCACGTTGGCCCACTCTTTCCACAGCCAATAGACGGCCTCGTCTCCATTGGGGCCTTCGCTGATGTTGGTCTCCGTATGCATTACGGGAAGCCGGTAACGGTTGAAGTACTGCCGCGTGATCTCGTCATAGCCAAACACCTCGCCGGACCCGGACGTCGTTCCGTCTGCCCAAACCCGATGTTCGTTGGTCTGGTAATAGTCGGTGCCCATCACGCAATGCCTGCGCAGATGGCTCTCCAGGAAGAAACTGTATTCTTCGGCCGTCATCCCGTTTTCGAGAAGATAGCGATAGGTGTGCGCGTCGACGTCATGACCGTAGTTGAGATCAAGCGACAGGAAACGCTCGCTGTTGAACCGTTCCGCTCTGCCGACCGCCTCGGGAGAATCGGCGTGGAAGTATTCCGAGGATTCGCTCTGTATGAAGATGGCGTCCGGCCGCACCTCGAGGATCGCCCGCATGGCAAGCACGTTCGCCTTCACGATGTGCTTGAGGGCGGTGACGAAAGCAGTGTCGCTGCTCAGTTGTTCGTTCCACCATCCCCAGCGAGCCGAAAAGGTGGCGCAGATGAACATCTCATTTATTGGGGTGAAGAGCTGGATCCACGGATAGCGCATCGCGAAATCCCTGGCGTAGTGCTCGAATAGTGTCGGAAAGTCCGGGTTCTGGAAGTTGCCAACCCAGTCCGGCACGCCAAAATGGCAAAGGTCGACGATCGGAAGAATGTCTTTCGCCTTCAGGTCCGCGAAGGTCTCATCGGCGAATGCCCAATCATAACGTCCATCACCCAGCCACGTTTTGTGGATGGGAGGTCCGTAGCGGAGGAAATGCACCCCGAGATCCTGGACCAGTTCGAAGTCGGTGCGCCATCGTTCGTAGAAGCGGCATTTTTCCATTTCGTCGACGCGCTCCCGGCCTTGTCGAATGGTGGGGGTGCTGTTCTCGATGCCGGTGGCAAACATGAACGTGAACATTGATGGTCCTTAGCCAAGGCGGAGATGTCCGCGCTTGGTCAAACGTTCAGTGCTCGACGCAGTTCCTGCAAGACTGCTTGTCAAGTTCGGTGGGCGCCTGACAACCACGTGCCTGCAAGTGCTATTCACAGTCGGTTGACCGTTCGTTGCGAAAGGCAACGGCACATGGCGGAAAAGCCTTCGAACCGGCTTTTTGCCAAAGCCGGAGAATGGCTGGTCGAGAAGGTTCAGCGGCGATTTCTCCAGCCTCACCCGGCCATTCGGAAAGATGGCGCTACGCTCGTGATTGTGAGCAGGGGCCACCCAGGCATAGGCGGGTCGAGATTGGCGGAATTCTATCCCACGGTTCAAGCGAGCAGCTTGCGCCGAATATGATCGGACTATGCTGGACGGAGAGGTCGGCTTCGGGCCAGCCCAGTTGGCGTCAAACGCGCCTTTGCAAGTGAAAGCGGTATGGTAGCTATCCACGTTTGCAAACTGCAAGCGGACATTCCGCTGCCGGCCCCATTTGAGCCATTCACTGGGAGGCAGACCCGCGGTACATCACCAATATTCGAAGCCAATAGTTAGTCTCGTTCATCGTCCTTTGGTTCGACAGACCCATACGAGAGAATACGAGAGATATGGACCGGCGAACCATCCGCTGTATTGATCTCCTGTAGAAAACAGTGACCCTCAGAGACTAACATGATCGTTATTTGTCAATGCGCTACGAAGCTGTTCGCCCAATTGATTCAAGAAGCTGATCCAGCCACTCCCTGACCGCATTTATCTTCTGCCGAACGGCAGCAACGCGCCTGAATCCTGCCTCCGGATCAATGTTCGCGTGCGCAAAAACGGCCGCTCGCGAACATACATTGACAGGTCCAGTTCCGAATAATAAGTTCGGTCATAGAACGAATTAACCGGAGTTCAATGTGACTGACCTGCCGCGCATATCCCGTCAGTTCTCACAGCGCTCCGTGATGGAAGCGATCGTCCAGGGCGGGCCGATCTCCCGCGCCTCGATCGCCAAGCTGACGGGCCTGTCGAAGCAGACCATCTCCGAAATCATGCGCGGGCTCGAGCAGGAGGGCTGGGTCCAGGAAACCGGCCGCACCAGCGGCCATGTCGGGCGCACCGCCGTCACCTACGAACTGGTCCACGACGCAGCCTATATCATCGCCGTCGACCTTGGCGGCACCAAGGTGCGGGTCGCGCTGACCGACCTTGCCTGCCAGATCTTTGCCGAAGCCGCCACACCGACCGACCCGCGCGGCGGCCAGTTCGTCGTCGATCAGATTGCAGCGCTGGCCTTCGATGCCGCGGCCAGACAGCACGTCGCGCGCAAGAAGATACGCCTGGCCGTCATCGGCGCGCCTGGCGCTCCTGACCCGGCCACCGGCCGCATTCTAATGGCGCCGAACATTACCGGCTTCGACACAATGAATGTGCTGGATGCCTTCGAAGAAGCGCTCGGCGTCGCGGTGATGATCGAGAACGACGTCAATCTCGCGGTGCTTGGCGAGAACTGGCTCGGCCAAGGCCAGCGCATCGACAATCTCGCCTACATCGCGCTCGGCACCGGCATCGGCAGCGGGCTGATGCTGGGCGGCCATCTGGTGCGGGGTGCTGGGCACGCCGCCGGCGAGATCGGTTTCATGCCGATCGGGGCCGATCCCTTCACCGAGGAATCACTGCGCACCGGCGCATTCGAACGCGCGGTGGCCACCCACGCCATGACCGATCGCTACCACGCCCTCACCGGCAGGCAGGTCTCGGTGCCGGCAATATTCGAGAATGCCGCGCTTGGCGACAAGGACGCGCTCACCGTGCTCGACGAAACTGCCCGCCATCTGGCGCAAGGCGTTGCGGCAATCGCGGCGATCGCCAATCCAGAAAAGTTTATCCTCGGCGGCTCGATTGGGTTGCGGCCCGAAATCCTGTCCAGGGTGCAGGCGCTTCTGCCGCTATGCTTCCCCTATCCGGTCAGGGTCGAGGCGAGCGAACTCGGCGCACGCGCAGCCCTCATCGGCGCGGCGGCAATCGGCCTTGGCCAGTTGCACAACACGCTGTTCGGCGTCGACGCGCCTGATGGCCGGATTTCGCTGCCGCCTGCCCAGGCCGCCGCCCTGAAGGAGGCCGCGATATGACTCACGATATTACCGCCCGCCTGCAGGCAGCGCTCGACCGCGACGACGCACTAACGCTGTTTCGCCGCGCCATCGGCCGAGAGAGCATCACCGGCAACGAAGCCAACTTCGTCGACTTTCTAGAAGCCAGGATGCGCGACCTTGACCTCAGCGGCCTGACCAGGACGGAATTCCTTCCCGGGCGGCCCAACATCTGGGGCGAGCGCAAGGGGGCCGACCAGGGAAAGCGCCTGCTGTTCATGGGCCATACCGACACCGTCCATGTCGACGGCTGGCGCGAGCATTGGGCAGGCACCGAGCGTGAGGATCCGTTCGCCGCCCCGATCATTGATGGTGCTGTCTGGGGCCGCGGCTCAGGCGACCTCAAGGCCGGCATCACTGCTTCGCTGGCGGCACTCGCGCTACTCGACAAGGCAGGCGTTCGCCTCAAGGGCGACGTCGCCTTCGCTTTCGTCGGCGACGAGGAGAGCGGCCAGCCCGGCACCGGCATTTCCGCCGGGATCAAGCACTTCGTCGGACGCATCGAGACCGGCGAGGTCACAGCACCCGATTTCAGCGTCTATGTCGAGCCGACCCGCCTGGCCGTCTATGCGGCGCAGATCGGCTTCTTCATCACCGATATCTCGATTACCGGCAAATCCGCCTATTTCGGTGTGCCAGAACTCGGCAAGGATGCGCTCCGTGCAAGCCATGCCGCGATGACGGCGCTTTGGAAGCATTCGGATGAGGTCGCCGCGCGCGCCGAGCACAAACTGGTCGGGCGCGGCTTCCTGCTTATCACCGGGCTTGCCGGCGGCGGCTACATTGCCATCCCCGAGCGCTGCACGCTCTCGCTGATCCGTAAGCTGTTGCCTGGCGAAGACCTCGACACCGCCGCCGCCGAGATCGAGGCTGCCGTGCGCGGCGCGATCACCGATCCGGATATTTCGGTAGAGTTCGCCTACCCCGCCGGCCGCGACCACAGGCTGGGCGGCACCGCTGCCGAGATCGGCGAAACGCGGGCGGAAGTCGCCATGCTGTCCGACGCGATGGCCGGCGCAATGAGCGGACGCGGCGTCATCGAGGGCGCACCGTTCTGGTCGGAGTCCCCCTTCTTCATCAATCAGCTCGGTATTCCTGCCGTCTATTGCGCGCCCGGCGACATCAGGAATTGCCACACATTCGAGGAGCACGTCGATGTCGAGGAATTTTTCGCCGGCATAGTCGGCTTCGCCGCCTTCATGGCCCGCTACTGCGGCGTGGCCGACTGAACCACCAACGAAGCAAATGGGAGAACTGACATGCCTATGAAGACACTGATCGCCGCCGCCTTTGCCGGCGGATTGATCCTTACCGCCAACCCAGCTTTCGCACAGACGGTCGGCCCGCAGGGCGAGAGCGCCACGCCAAGTGCCGACGTGATCCTAAGCGATGCCGACATCGCCGCGCTCAAGGACAAGGGCTACAAGGCCGCCTTGCTCTGGCACACCTCGTCCGATTTCACCAATGCGGTAACCGCCGGCGCCACCGACGAATTCGCCCGCGCCGGCATCACCATTGCGGTCAAAACGGATGCCCAGTTCGACTCCGCCCGCCAGCGCAGCGACATCGAGACGGCGTTGGCCGCCAAGCCCAACGTCATCTTGGCCCTGCCGCTCGACCCGGTCACCTCGGCAGAAGCCTTCCGCCAGGCGGTCAAGGACGGCACCAAGCTGGTGTTCCTGTCCAACTTGCCCAAGGGCTACAAGCAGGGCACCGATTACGCTTCGATCGTGACTGACGATCTATTCCAGATGGGCAAGCAGGCTGCGGACGCGATGGCCAAGGCGATCGGCGGCAAGGGCAAGGTCGGCTACATTTTCCACGACGCTGCCTACTATGTCACCAACCAGCGCGACCAAGCCTTCAAGACCACCATCGAGAAGGTCTATCCCGACATCAAGATCGTCGCCGAACAGGGCATATCCGACCCGGCCCGCGCCGAGGAACTGGCCAACGCGATGCTTTTGCAACATCCCGATCTCGACGGCATCTACGTAACCTGGGCCGAGCCGGCCGACGGCGTGCTGTCGGCGCTACGCGGCGCCGGCAACGCCAGGACCAAGATCGTCACGCTCGACCTCGCCGAGCCGGTCGCGCTCGACATGGTCAAGGGCGGCAATGTCGCAGCCCTCGTCGCCGACAAGGCCTATGAACTCGGCCGCGCCATGGCTGCTTCCGGCATGAAGTCGCTGCTTGGCCAGCCGACACCGGCCTTCGTCGTCGCCCCGGCCCTGACCGTCACCAAGGAGAATGTCGCGCAGGGCTGGAAGGACTCGCTCAACCGCGACGCGCCGCAGCCGGTGCTCGACGCGGCCAAGTAAGGCTCTCGCTCCGGCGCGGCCCGCCGCACCGGAGCTTTTCTTCGACACAACAAAAGGGAACCGGGACATGCGCAAAGCATCTGTAATCATAACGACAGTGGCGAGCCTGCTAGCCATGCACGCCTTCGCCGCTGAAGGCGTCACCACAGGACCGAATGGTGAAAAGCCGGTGCCGGCGAGCAGTCTTACGCTGACGCCAGCCGAAGAGCAGCAGATCAAGGACGGCAAGTTCACCGCCGCCCTCGTCTGGCACGAGATGAGCGAATACACCAACGCCGTCAACGCCGGCGCCCATGACGAATTCAATCGCCTCGGCATCGAGGTGGTGGCGCAGACCGATGCCGGTTTCGACGCCGCGCGACAGAAGGCCGATATCGAGACGGTGATGGCCAAAAAGCCGTCGATCATCCTGTCGCTTCCCGTCGATCCGGCGACCGCAGCTTCGGTCTACGATCCGGCACGCCAGGCCGGCGTCAAGCTCGGCTTCGTCGACAATTCCCCGGCCGGCTACAAGCAGGGCAGGGACTATGTCACCATCGTCTCCGACGATCTCTTTCAGATGGGCAACAAGGCCGGCATCGCCATGGCCGAGGCGCTCGGCAAGAAAGGCAAGATCGGCTACATCTTCCACGATGCCGACTTCTACGTCACCAACCAGCGCGACCAGGCCTTCAAGAAGACCATCGAGCAGGACTATCCCGATATGAAGATCGAGGCCGAGGCCGGCATGGCCGACCCGGCGCGCAGCGAAGACATCGCCCAGGCGATGATCACCCAGCATCCGGACCTGGACGGCATCTATGTCACCTGGGCCGAACCGGCGCTGAGCGTGCTTTCGGCCTTGCGCGGCGCCGGCAACACGCACACCAAGATTGTCACGCTCGACCTCAACGAGCCTGCCGCGCTCGACATGGTCAAGGGCGGCAACATCGCGGCCCTCGTCGCCGACGAGGCCTACAGCATCGGCGTGACGCTGGCGCGCGCCTCGGCAGGTTCGCTGGTCGGCAAGAAGGCCGAACCATTCTATGCCGTAGATTCCATCGCCGTCACCAAGGACACGGTGAAGGACGGTTGGAAGAAGTCCCTCAACAGGGACGTACCGGCGGCCATCGCGGACGCGATGAAATAGGCTCGAGGCGAAGCGCTCACCACCGGAGGGATAAATGTCCAGTGCCAACACCAGTGCCGGTGGCAGCCCCGCCAGCCGCTTCAACCTGCAGCAATACGTCGTCTACCTCGGTTTCCTGGCGATCTTCCTGTTCTTCGCCATTGTGCTGAGGGACAGCGGCTTCCTCACCGTCCGAAACTTATCGAACATCGTGTTGCAGACGACGCCGGTGACGATCATGGCCATCGGCCTGGTCTTCGTCATGTCGGCCGGCGAAATAGATTTGTCGATCGGCTCGATCGTGGCGGTGGCGGCCCTTGCAGCCGCCGTCACCATCAACGCGTACGGCATGCCGGCAGGGATAGTCGCCGGCCTCGGCGCCGGCCTGCTGATCGGCGTCATCAACGGCGTGCTGGTGGCGTATGTCAGGCTGCCCTCCTTCCTGGTGACGCTGGCGACGCTCGGCCTGTTCGCCGGCGTTTCGCGTTCGATGACAGACCTTCGCTCGATCTCGGTGACCAACGAAGCGTTCACCTGCTTCTTCGGTTCCGGCTCGCTGCTCGGTGTCCCCTCACTCGTCTGGTGGTCGGTGATTGCCGTGGCCATCGGCCACCTGGTGTTCCGCGAGACCCGTTTCGGCGCGCATGTGCTGGCGACCGGCGACAATGCCCGCGCCGCAAGCGTATCGGGCATCAGCGTGCCCAGGATCAGGCTCGCCGTGCTGACCATCAGCGGCGGGCTCGCCGGTCTTGCCGGCCTGCTCTATGCCGGTCGCCTGCAGGCGGCGAAATATACTCTCGGCGAAACGGATCTGATGACGGTCATCGCCGCCGTCATCGTCGGCGGCACGCTGCTCAATGGCGGCAAGGGCTCCGTGGTCGGCGCGCTGGTCGGCTCGTTGATGATGGGCATGCTCAACAACGGCCTGATCCTGATGGGCCTGTCGGTCTCCGACCAGATGATCGTGCGCGGCCTCATCATCCTGACCGCAGTCGCCGTGTCGCTGCGCGAAAAGAACCGCTGAAGGAAGCCATCCATGTTTCTCGACATTTTGCGCCGCCGCAATCCCGCCTTCATCGAATCAGCTATCCGGTTGCACCAACAAGGTAAGCTGCCGGCCAATGCTTATGTGCTCGATCTCGACACGGTTGAGGCCAATGCGCGGGTTCTCAAGAGCGAGGCCAACCGCAACGGCCTGAAGATCTTCGCCATGACCAAGCAGGTCGGCCGCTCCTCGTCGTTCTGCCGGGCTGTGATGCGCGGCGGCATTGACCGCGCGGTCGCCGTCGACATGGCTTGCGCCCGCGCCACCCACAAGGCAGGCATGAAGCTTGGCCATCTCGGCCATCTCCAGCAGGTCGCAAAATTCGAAGCGGCGGCTGCGGCGAAAACCTTCAAGCCGGACTACTGGACCGTGTTCAACGATACCAAGGCTGGGGAAGCGGCAACAGGCGCCAAGGCGGCCGGCTATGTGCAGGATCTGCTGGCCCGCATCGCCGCCGAAGGCGATATCTTCTATCGCGGCCATGAAGGCGGTTTCAATGCCGCCGACATTAACGATGTCGCCGACCGGCTGGATGCCGTCGAAGGCGGCCGTTTCGCCGGCATCACCACTTTCCCTGCTCTGCTGTTCGACCATGCTTCGCGGAAAGTGCTGCCGACCCCCAATCTGGCGACGCTCGCGAAAGCTGCGGAAGCGTTGGCCAAGGCAGGCCGCAAGGACATTGAGATCAACGCGCCGGGCACCACGTCGAGTGTCATGCTGGCGGCACTCGCCGAGGCTGGCGCGACGCAGTGCGAGCCCGGCAATGGACTGCATGGCACCACCGCGCTGCATGTCATGGAAGATTTGCCGGAGCTGCCGGCGGTGCTCTATCTCACCGAGGTCTCGCATCTCTCCGGCGGCAAGGCCTATTGCCTTGGCGGCGGCTTCTACATCGATCCGATCTTCCCCGACTACGACGTCAAGGCGATCGTCTCGGCTGAACCGACGACGGCAGGCTCGGCACTGCGCAGCGTCGAGGTGCCGCCGCCCTCTGCGATCGACTATTACGCCATGATCGATGCCGCCGGCGCGAACGCGCCGAAGCCTGGCGACAGCGCCGTGTTCGGCTTCCGTGGCCAGGCCTTCGTCACCCGCGCCCATATTGTCGGCGTGTCGGGCATTTCGACGGACAATCCGAAAGTGGAAACCATCGAGAACGGCTTCGGTGAACCCTATGCCTGGCCAGTCTAGGAGAAACACATGACGGTGAGCGCGCCCATCCTTCAGCTGCACGACATTCGCAAGAATTTCGGCGGCATCACCGCGATCGAGAGTTTTTCGCTCGAGGTTTTCCCGGGCGAGATCGTTGCACTCGTCGGCGACAACGGCGCCGGAAAGTCGACGCTGGTCAAGATCGTCTCGGGCGTCCACCCGCCCTCGTCCGGCACCATCGTCATCGAAGGAAAACCGGTGACGATGTCGAATGCCACCATGGGGCGCGCGCACGGCATCGAGGTCGTCTACCAGGACCTGGCGCTGGCCGACCAGCAGACGGTCTACATGAACATGTTCCTCGGCCGCGAGCCGCTGAACCGCCTCGGTTTGCTCGACCGCCGCCGCATGATCGACGAGACCGAGAAACTGGTGAAGGAACTGGACGTGCGCATCCCCTCCGCCCACGCCACTATCCGCGATCTCTCCGGCGGCCAGCGCCAGGGCGTTGCGATCGCGCGCGCCACGCATTGGGCAAGCAAGCTGATCCTGCTGGATGAGCCGACGGCGGCGCTGGGCGTTGCCGAAACCGCCCGGGTGGAGGCTATCGTCCAGTCGCTGAAGCAGCGCAATGTCGGCATCCTGATCATCAGCCACAGCCTCGACCAGGTCTTCAAGCTCTCCGACCGCATCTGTGTTCTCAGGCGTGGCAAGCAGATTGGAATTCGCGAGACCGCGAAGACCGATAAGAACGAGATCGTTGCCATGATCACCGGCCTGCAGCAGCAATAGCAGGAACCTCTCTGAGAGCCCCCGCCCGAGATCCGGATGTTGTCGGCAATCACGCGATCGATCAGCTTGTGCCGCGTGGTGATCGCCATCGGCCCGTCCTGGTCGTAGCTGCCTTGCCACTCCGGATGCGGCGCCAGCAGCGCTGGCACATACATCGTGTCGGCCGAAATCATGCGCTGTTCCTTGCCGTAGTTTGCGAGGTAGACCGAGTGGCCGGGCGTGTGGCCGGCGCAGCGATGATCTGGAAGCCGGGCGCGACTTCGGCGCCGTCATGGATGCTGCTGGAACTGCTGCGTCTGGTGAAGCTGCCTGCATCGCCTGAATTTCTCCAGGCGTATCCGCACCAGCTTTCTGGCGGCCAACAGCAGCGCGTTGGCATCGCTATCCCAGTCTCGATTTGATAGGACCTATGCAATGTATGGCGGCGCCGACATCACCGTGCCGCCCGGCGGCGTCAAGCTGTCCGGTTTCGGTCGCGACAAGTCGCTGCATGCGCTGGACAGATACACCGTCTCAAAACAGCCTGGATTTCTCTGGGCTGCCCGTTTCTCGCTAAGCGCTGCCGAGGATGAAATCGGCGCACCGATCGGCGATCATGATCACCGGCGCGTTGGTGTTGCCGCTGATGAGACGCGGCATGATCGAGGCGTCGCAGATGCGTAGGCGCGGCACGCCGCGCACGCGCAATTGCGGGTCGACCACCGCCTGGTCATCGGTGCCCATCCGGCAGGTGCCGCAGGGGTGATAAACCGTCTTGGCGTGTTCGAGGATGTGGTCTGTTATGGACTGATCGGAAAGGTCGGCGGCCCCGCCCGGCGACAGCTCCTCGGCGATCACCGCCTGCAGGGCCGGTTGACGCAGGATGGTGCGGGCGATCTTCATGCCGGCGAGCAGCAGGGCAACACGCAAGATGCGACGGCAGGCTTTCCCTACGAAACCCGCTTCGAGGATCTGGAATATCTCACCACCGGTCGCACCGATCTGGTTTCGGTTCTTACCAACAATGCCTACCTCCATTCCCATTCCTCATTCTTTTGTCTTCCTGCTTGTCCTGGCGGCGGTGATGTTGGTCGTTCTGCACCGTACCGCCTTCGGACTATACCTCTACGCCGTCGGCAAAAATGAAGAGGCCGCGCGGTTTTCGGGAATCCGTACCGGCCGGGTTATCATCTGCGCCTATGTGATCTGCGCCGGGCTGACGGCGCTGTCATCCATCTTTCTCGCAATGTACACACGCTCGATCCTGCCAAGCTCGCACGCCAATTTCTACGAGCTCTACGCGATCGCCGCCGCCGTCCTTGGAGGGTTCTCGTTGCGGGGCGGGGAAGGCTCAATCATTGGTGTGGTGCTCGGAACGATCTTGCTGCAGGTGCTTCAAAACCATGTCAATCTTCTAGGCATTCCCTCCTCACTCAACTTTGCCGTGAGTGGATCGGTGATCCTGATCGGGGTACTGGCCGACCAGGAATACGCAGAGTTCCGAAAGCGCCGCGAATTGATGCGGGGCCGGCTCGCGGCCGCCGAAGGTAGCGCTGCGATGCCCGAGCCGGTGAAATAGATGTTCGCGGCAGTTGCGATCGCCGACCGGTTGGCTGCTTGCGCCCGGGGGGCAGCCGAAGGCCGGGATCTAAAACGCCGCAATATTGCCTCTCGAGCGGCTCCTGCTTCAAAGGCAGTCGCCGTAATGTCGATGCAGTCGGCTCATGATGTGCCGAGTTTCGATCTCGCATGGTGATGTAACTTATGCGATCAGCCCGTACTGCCGTGCCTTGTTGCGCAAGAACGGCAGACCGTTGCCCATCACAACCGCTTCACTCTCGGCCACCGGACGCCACACGCTGAGGCCAAACGCCAGACGCGGATCCATGTTGATGAAGCTCTCCATCGCGAGCCCGCCCTTGAAGCCGATCGCGGCCAGCGTTGCGAACGTCTCATCCCAATTGCAATTGCCCTCGCCCGGGGTGCCGCGATCAGACTCGGAGAGGTGGATATATTTGAGGTAATCGCGGGCGGTGATAATGCCGTTGCCCATGCCCTTTTCCTCGATATTCATGTGGTAGGTATCAAGGTGCACGAACATATTGTCGGCGCCGACTCTCTCGATTAGTGCCACCGCCTGAGCCGCGGTGTTGATGATGTGGTTCTCGTAACGGTTCACGGCTTCGACACCGAGTTCGACGCCGCGAGACTTGGCTTGCGCGGCGGCGGACGTCATCACTTTCGCAATGTTATCAAGTTCGTCCTGGGTAGGTGGCACGCCAGTACGCTCGCCGATGCCGCCATAGATTACGCCGCACAGCGCCTGGGCTCCGATGTCGGCCGTCTTGTCGATAGCAACCTTGAGAAAGTCAATCGCCTCCTGTGGGTGGCGCGATGCCCACGCATATTCGGGCAACCCTAGCGAGCACACCGCCTGCATGCCATTTGCCGCCAGCAGCTTGCGGGTGTGATCGGCATCGCAAGAAAATGGATCGGCCAGCGAAATTTCAATGAAATCGAGATCGTATTTTTTCACCGCCGCTACAGTGTGCTCGGCGCCCTCTACGGACCAACCACTCGTCCACATGCTCGTATGAACGCCAAAACCCTTCATCGTGTTATCCTCATGAAATTGAGCTGCCCGGCAGCCCACCGCAAGATCATGACGCCGATCAGCATGATGCCCCAAATGGCTGTGGCCAGGTGCTGGCTGGCGCCCAAGAGATTCAGTCCCGAAGAAAGCAACTGCAAAACGATGAGGGCTAGGAAGACCGAAACGACCTTGCCGAAGCCGCCAAACGGATTCACCCCGCCCAAAAAGCAGGCAAGCACCGTAATCAGCACATAGGACTCGCCATGGCCGACACGGACGGAATTGAATCGTGCCATCATGATGATGCCGGCCAACGCACACATGGCGCCAGACAGCGCGTAGATCAGAATGATCACGCGTCGCGTCGAGATGCCGGAATAGCGCGTCGCCTCGATGTTGGAGCCGACCATATAGTTTGAAAAGCCAAGCCTGGTTCGGGTCATCAAAACATGCCAGACGATGACTGCGCCGAGCAGTATCAGCAGCGGGACAGGAATGCCGACGATGCTGCCGTGGCCCAGGGGCTGGATGAATTCGGGAAAGCCCGAAATATCGGCGCCGCGGGTCAGAAACTCGCCAAGGCCGCGCAGGAAAATCATCACCGAGAGCGAAACGAGGATGGGGTGCGCGCCGGTATAGGCTATCACCGGGCCCATGACCAAGCCGCTTGCCGTGCCAACGCCGACCGCAAGAACGGAACCGAGTAGAAAGGCATAGATGCTTGCGTCCGGTCCTCCGTTGGCCTGAAGAACCCAGGCGAGCGTGAGGCCACAGAGATTGGCCGTGAACGTCACGGCGAGATTGATGCCGCCCGAGATGATCGGCATCAACATCGCGAGCGTAAGCAGTCCAAGTTCAGGCAACTGGAAGGCCACCGATTCAAAGGTAGCTTTGGACAGGAATCGCGGCGAGAGAGATCCGAAGAATGCAATCACCAAAATCAATGCCAGCAAAAGTCCGATATTCTCGGCGCCCAACGTGCCGGCAAGACGGCGCAAGAATCCGTGCCGTAGCGCTCCAGTTTCGAGCACGCGCTGCGTCATGTACCCATCCTCTGCCGCAAGCCCGCGAGGATATGCCCGAGCGGCGCGTTGGACAGCGTGATGGCAATCAAGATGATCGCCCCGACGATCATCTTGAAAGCATAGGGAGAGATGCCGAGGAGGTTCAGCCCGTTTTGCGTCACCGACACAAGAAACACGCCAAGGATGCAACCGAGCACGGTGCCGCGCCCGCCACCCAGCCTGGCACCGCCAAGGACAACAGCTGCCAGCACGTCCAGCTCGCGCCCCACCAATGCGTTGGGCACGACTTCCTGGGAATAGTGCACCTGCACAAGTCCCGCGATCCCGGCCATCAAACCAAGCCAGCCGAAGGCAATGAAGTGCATCGCCGCGATGTTGATACCGAGGCGACGGGCGCCCTCCGGGTTATCGCCAAAAGCGTATAGCTGCCGTCCCGTGGTGGTATACCGGATAAGCCCCCAGGTGGCGGCGACGCAGACCGCCATGATCGCAACCGGCAGTGTTAGCTCGGCCCAATTGCCATTCGCCTGTTGGAACTCGAAAAGCACAGTGCGATGCGTCCACCATGCAGGCAGATTGTAGATCGATACACCGTGCGTGAAGAACATCAGAAGGCCGAAAAAAATATTGAAGGTGGCGATGGTGACAACGATTGAAATGATCTGGAAATAGTAGATGAGGCCGGCGTTCACCGCACCCAGGGCGATCCCGACAATTGCCGCCAAGGTGAGGCCGATGAACCAATCACCACCTCCCATTTGGGCTAGAGCCAGCGCCACAACGTATTGAACCACTGACGCGGCCACAGCGAAGGAGATGTCGATGCCCCCAGCGATCAACACCACCAGCAGCCCAACCGCGAAGATCAGATTTGTCGAGCTTGTGTTGAGCAGATTGAAGAGATTGGCAATGGTGAAGAATTTGTCGCTCGCAACGGAGAGACCTGCGCTCATGATGAGAAGAACCACAACGAGCCATGTCTCGGTGGGATGAGCCCGGAAGAGCTTGCCGCGGTTACGCATAGACGGCAGCTTCCAGGTCGCCGAGCGGGATGGCGTGCGGATCGTATTCGGCGACTATCTTGCCCGCAGCCATATGAAGGATACGATCGGCGTTGAAATAGACCTCCGGCACTTCATCGGATATCAGCAGAATCGCCAGGCCTTCGGCAGCGAGCTTGGCGACAATCTCGAAGATGCCGGCCCGCGCGCCAACGTCCACCCCCACGGTTGGCGAATCAAGAATGATCAGTTTCAGGCCGACCGCCAGCCATTTGGCGATGGCCACCCTTTGCTGGTTGCCGCCCGAGAGCGTGGAAATCGCATCGGTCTGCCGCCCGACTTTTATCGCCAATTCCTCGATCCAATGATTGACGAGCGCGTCCTTCTTCTCCGAGGAGATCAGCCCTCGATCAAGGATCTTGTCGAGCACCGGGATAACGGCGTTGTCGGCGATGGACTGAGCTTGTATGAGACCAAGGGACAAGCGGTCTTCGGAGAGATATCCAATACCCGCGCGGATTGCGTCGCGGTTGGAGTTCAGATGAAGAACCGTCCCGTTGAGTGCGATGCTGCCGCGGTCTGGGCGCAGCATGCCGAAAATAGAAAGCGCGAGTTCTGTGCGACCGGCGCCGAGTAGCCCGGTCAGGCCAAGCGTTTCACCTCGCCGTATTGTCAGCGAAACGTCGTCATAGTCGCCTGCGCGGGTCAATCGATCGATCTTCAACACGACGGGTGATCCACTAAGGTTTCTCGTGCTCACGGTTTGGTCGAACGTCTTGCCGGTCATCAGTTCGGTGAGGCGTGATTGGGTCATTCCGGCGGTCGGGAACACCCCAACGACCTTACCGTCGCGCAGAACGGTGACGCGACTTGAGATCTCCAGAACTTCCGCAAGGCGATGGCTGACGAAGACGATGGCCATGCCTTCATTCGAGAGTGTTCGAACGATCGCGAGCAACCGGTCTGTTTCCGATTGAGTAAGCGACGATGTGGGCTCGTCCATGAAAATAACCTTCGCATCGCCGGCGAGCGCCCGGGCGATGGCGACGATCTGACGTTGGGCGATTGCAAAGCTACGCAGAGGCGCGTCGACATCGAGGTCGGCGCCAAGCCGCGCCAACAGCCCTCGCGCCACCTCGCGAATGCGCGAATGATCGACGAGCCGAGGCATGTTGCCGAGGACAGTTCTGATCCCGATATTTTCCGCGACTGTCATTTCAGGAAACAGTGCGAGGTCCTGCCAGATGACTTCCACCCCGGCGCTGCGCGCCGCAGCCGGCGACATGATGTCGACAGACTTTCCGGCGATCGATATGTTTGCGCCGGCTAGCGGCTGACAAACGCCGGTGATTACCTTGATCAGGGTGCTCTTGCCGCTGCCGTTCTCACCGGCGATGCATTGCACTTCACCCGGGAGAACCTCGAAGGCGACATCCTGGAGGGCTCTAACGCCACCAAATGTGACGCTTATGTTGCTAAACGACAGAACCGATGGGAGGTCCTGCGTCGTAGACGCGACGAGGTTCACGGCGGGCCCTTCTGAAATGACAAGGATGGGGCGTGCCGGGATTGATTTGCCACCCCGGCACGCCAGCCATGGTCCGCCATCTAAAGCCCTAGGGCTGCAAGACCATCGACCGTTTCGACCGTGATAGGCTGCACAGCGTCCACGATGATGGTGCCGGTTTTGAAGTCAGGGTGAACGACACCCAGACCTTCGATCGTCATGCCGTCGGTGATTTCACCGCCGCCCGCCAGAAAATCAGCCATCGTTACGAATACTTTGCCCGCTTCCAGAGGATTCCACATATAGCCGCCGTCAATAATGCCGGATTTGAGCATTGCGCTGCCTTGGCTAGGCGAGAATGAACCGACAAGAACCACCTTGTCACCAAGCTTCTGCTCCTCGATCGCGCGTCCGGCGCCGATCGGTCCCTGACTGCCGAACGTCAGGAAGCCGCCGAGGTCAGGATTGGCGGCAAGCACATCCAGAGCCGTCTTTCGGCTGTCATCGGCGCTCTCGGCGACGCCATATCTGTCGCCAACCATCTGCATGTCGGGAAAGTTCTTCTTCAGGTAGGCGATTGCAGCATCGGCCCAGGCATTGTGTGCGGGCACAGTAAGAGAACCTACGTACACCACGTACTTGCCTTTGCCGCCCATTTTCTCGGCAAATAGCTTGGCATGGGCCTCACCGAAACCAACGGCCGAGACCATTTCGAAGTCCCAATCAGCGTTCACCTGGTTTGGCGATTCATGGGTTATGACCTTGATGCCCGTGTCGCGCGCCTTTTTTAGAACCGGCTCGAGAACGTTTGCATCATTCGGCACGACGCCAATTACGCTGACGCCCTGAGCTATCAGGTCTTCGATCGCGCGGACCTGAAGTGCCGGGTCGGCGCTGGTCGGCCCGACCATGAAGCCGTCGTCGCCAAGCTCTTTCGACTTTTCCTTTATTCCCGTTTCCATGGCATTGAACCAGGGAATGCCGCCGATCTTCACGACGACTCCAACCTTGACGTCCTTCGCCAGCGCAGCATCCATTGCGGCGACCGAAAGGGCTGCGCCGAACGCTGCCGCGAGTATAGTTTTTGCTAACATTTAATTCCTCCCTGATTGACGAGTTTTTGGGTTGCCTATTGCCCATGTCGGCTTTGTTTGGCGCACCCCTTTGTGCCCGACGGCATTGACGCACTCGGCGCCGCATTCCTCCCAGAACGCGCCATAAAAGACTTTGAATGCCGGCCGGTCAAGGTGCTAAATAGATTTAGCAAGGCGGTCACGCCACCAGCGTCTAAAAACATTTCTCGATTGATGTAAACGATCCGCCCTTTCGCACTCAGGCTGCACCCGTAGAAACGACATGCGATCCCCCGCGAGCCTTGGGTGGAGGCGGTGCTACCCAGATCCGAGGTGCTGATGAACGGAGTTGAACTTCTGCAACGATGTCTCGTGACAAAGAATTGCTAGTGGTCGATGCTCGATTTGGATGCCGAATCCCAATCTTCTTGGGCGCCGTCATGCTCTCCGGTTCGCCCAAAGCTGGTCGGTACGGTCACCAGCGGAAAGTGGTCTATCGAATAATTCTCCAGAAGCGAAAATCCTTCAGCAATCATCACCTCGACATTCTGTCGGACCATGGTCACATCGAAGGGCAAATGCGCCGCGAATGGATCCCAGTCGAAGCTTCCGACAACAACCCGTCCAAGCTCACTTGAGGCTAGCGTCGAAGTGAACCGCAATGTTCCTTCAAGAGCGGTCACGCCGTTGACGAACATACCTGAGGGCAGATGCCCAAGCTGAGCGTATCGTGCAGCGAGAGACCGAGCAGCGTTGGTCGGTGCGTATCCGCAGCAGTCAATCGTGCCCGGGCCCGTAACAATCCCATGCGCTGCCAGCGCATCGTGAAAACCCAGCAAACGGCTACGTGTTGCGTCATCATCGCTGACCCCGCCAAAGAAGAAGAGATCTTCGGTGGAGCCCCCTCGTTCTTTCAATTTCTGAACAATGATCTCTGTGAGCGCCTTGGCGCCCCCGTAGTTGTCAGAAACAACTGAGGGAGCCCGGCGGCCTGGCAGATCGATGTTGATGCACCGGACGCCCGCTGCCCGGCACAGATCATTCAGCGGATCGGGGTCACGAACGCCCGCAAGGAAGAGAAATTCCACCTGCTGAGCCAGCAGGGTTTCCGTCACACTCAACTCGTTATCAGGATTGCGATGGGTGCTGACGACGATCGGGCACAAGCGGTGGACGCGGGATTCCGCTTCAAAGGCTTCGGCCAATCCGGCGAAGAAGCGATTGCGGTAATGTGGCAAGATCATTCCAGCGAGCCCGGATCGGGAAAGCCGCAATCCTCGTGCCTTGAGGTTGACAGCATAGCCAAGCCGCTCAGCCCAATCGAGGATGGTCGCTGCGGTTTCCGCCTTGATCCGGTGCTGTTGCCACGAGCCATTGAGGACGAGACTAACCGCTGTCGGGGACAACTTTGCCGCCACCGCGATGTCATAAATCGTTGACTTGCGTCGGACAGACTTTCTCGCCATTCGTGACGCTCCTACTAGCAGATGCAGTAGACGCTAGTGCGGGGTCAAGGCAACATCTCTAAATTGCGTCAAACGGTTTGGAGGAGCGACCCCACGGAAGGACGTGGCCTCTCGTGCCTCCGGTCCGGTCTCCCTGATTGTCTCGATCGTTGCAATGACAGCGCCAGGGAAATCGGCAGATTTGGGATTTTCCGTGAAGCTTCGTTCAGCGTCACTGGAGACACCAACCCCAGTGTTTCGGCTTTGGTCTCCCCGATGATCAATCACCTTGCAAAGGTCGACGAGAAGTTTCGATCAGTTTGGAGCCCACGGTTGGCGATGGTCGGGCGCACGCGTCACGATCGAGTCCTCCGTTTCAATAGCGGGAAGATGAAAGTTTTGGGTTTCTGAGTCTCTATCTGGCCCCAAAAGGGTGCTGCCGGATGCGCCTTCGTCTCCGGGCGTTGTTTGCGTACTTGGCCGAGGTGCCCTTGCTTGGCAAGTTCCTTCCGCGACAAGGGTCTGCTCGACAGCATTTTCGTCGCTATTGCCAATGCGGAGCCCCGGAGGATCAAAACCGGTTAGCAGCATGATGCCGACGGTTCAGAGCAAGCGACTCAGATTCCCGATTTGCTCAGAGTCCCCCGGCCTGTGGCTCTCCGTGCAGCGGGCCTTGAGCGTCTGGCTCGACCTTTTTGAAAGCTCGCCTCCAATCGCTGGACGAGTTTGGCGGCAAGGCTAGTCGTCTCCATCGGTGTTATGATCGATGCCAGGGAGGCCGCCTGGACCATGGCGTGAACTCATTGCCGTATGCTGGCAGTGCGAGGCAATTAACTGACTGCACAAGATGTAGGTGCATTCGTGGATCAAATTTCCAGATAGCCAAACAGCGCGCGTATCTCGATTAGGTGACAAGGAGTTGCGAAAGCTATGTTCGCAGTTTGAGAATCGTCCGATATGCCGCACAACGATGCCGGCAAGACGAGCCGAGAATGATCTGACGCAATGTTCAGATCCAAGAAGGACGGTTACCTGTGACCCAGAAAGGAATCACACTAAAGGACGTTGCCGCAGCGGCTAAGGTGTCGCGCGCCACGGCCGCGCGGGCGCTCAACAGCTATGGTTACGTTGGCGACGAGACGGCGCTCCGCGTGGTTGAGGCAGCCGAAAGGCTGGGCTATCGGGCCAACCTCGTCGCGCAGGCGCTGCGCAGCGGACAATTGCCGATCATAGGCTTCGTGCCCGGCGATATCCAGAATCCGTTCTTCGCCCGAATCGCGCACGACATAGAGGTGGAACTGCGCAAGCACCGCCACAATCTTCTGATTGCCAGCAGCGAGGAGAATGTAGAACAGGAAAAAGAACTGCTTGAGAGCCTTCGCTCGCTCAGCATTCGCGGCTTCATCCTTGCCCCAACGTCTGCAACCGACAGCCAGCATATTGTGCAACTGGCCCGCGAAGGCGCACCGATCGTGCTCATCGACCGCGTGGTAAAGGACCTGCAATGCGACAGCGTCGTCGTCGACAACGAGGGCGGGGCACGCGAGGCAGTGGACTATCTGGTTGGCAACGGTCACCACCGGATCGGTCTTTTGCGCGACGAGTCACGCATCTTTACGGCACAGGAACGCTTGGCTGGCTACGAAAACTCGCTCCACTCGCATGGGATCGCAATCGATGAAGCGCTCATCGGCGTATCGCGCTCGACCGTCGAGCACGCCATCGAAGCCACGATCCGCCTGTTCAGCCGGCACAATCGCCCCACCGCACTGTTCACGGTGGACAGCCTCATGACGCAAGGCGCGCTTCTTGGCCTGCGTTCAATGGGGCTCTCGATTCCGCATGACGTGTCGGTGGTTGGCTTCGATGACTTCAACCTCGCCACGTTCACCGATCCGCAGATAACGGTCGTGGCGCAACCCATCTCCGAGATCGGACCGCTCGCCGCCAGATATCTGCTGGAGCGGCTTGCCGGCAAAAAGGTTGCACCGCGCCGTACCCGATTTCAGACCCGCTTGATCGTACGCGGATCGGTTGCCCGGCGCGCTGTGCGCTAGGAGCAAACCCCTCGATTTCGGAGAATTTCGTCTAAAGGACTTGCCATTGGCGAAATTGCGTGCCCATTATTGCTTGTGAGATCGATCTCACATTGGAAAAACGAGCTAGACGGCCCACCGACGCCTAAGGCGGGCTAGAGGCCTGTAACATGCGAAATACAAGGAAAACGTCATGCTGAACTTCGATAGGGACCGCTTCGTGAAGATCCAAAGCGGGGCCGTCGCCGTCGCAGGTGAGGTTCGCTCACTGATGCGCACACTGCTGGCAGATGGCGTCGAGCGGCTGTTTTTCATGGGCACCGGCGGCGTGCAGCTTCTAACCTTGCCCGCGATCGAGTTGGCGCAGCGCTGTTCCACCTTCCCGGTGAGCGGTGCCTATCCGGCGCAGGTCGTGATCGATCCGCCCGCCGGTCTCGACAGCAAGGCCGTGGTGGTCATCCCGTCCTTGTCGGGCACGACCAAGGAAGGCGTCGAGCTCATGGCCTTTCTGAAAAAACGTGGTGTGCGCACGATTTCGCTCACCGGCCATTCGGATACGCCAATCGCACGGGAGGCTGACCACAATTTCACGAACTTCGCCGAAGACGACACCTCGTCGGAATCCTTCTACCTGCAGACGCTGCTGATCGTCCTGGCCCTGCTGGAAGAGCGCGGCGAATATGATGATTTTCATGGCACTGTCGCCGAACTCAAACTGCTGCCGGATCTGCTTGCCGACGCCAAGGCTGCCTTTGAGGACAGGGCGGCCGAACTGGCCCAGACAATCAAGGACGATACCTATCACATCTTCACCGGCGCCGGCTCGGTGTGGCCGGAGGCACACTATTACGGCATGTGCATCCTCGAAGAGATGCAGTGGATTCGCACCCGCCCGGTGCACGCCGCCGACTTCTTCCACGGTACGCTCGAGTTGGTCGAGCCGGGCGTCAGCGTTTTCGTGTTCAAGGGCGAAGATGCCCTTCGGCCCCTGGCCGACCGGGTCGAGAACTTCGCCAAGCGCTACACGGACCGCGTTCGCACGCTGGACGCGGCCTCGGTCAAGTTGCCGGGCATCTCCGCAAAGGTCCGCGGCATGATCTCGCCGGTTCTGCTCGCCACCTTGCTCGAGCGGCTGAGCGCCCATCTCGAGGTGCTGCGCAACCACCCGCTGACCACCCGTCGCTACTACAAACGCGTGGAATATTGATCCCCTCTTACCTCTGAAGGAGCTATCCATGAAACGTTCGCTGCAAGTCGTGGCGGTCACGGTGGCCGCGGTATCATCATTGGGGTTGTCGATAAGCGGCAGTTCCGCCGCTTCGCCGGCTGTCACGGCCGACCCAAACGCCAAGGTGGAATACACCGGCACGCTTTCGGTCCTGACCAAGTTCGGGCTGCAACAGCTGTCGCCCTATTTCGTCAGCCTGGCACAGGCCTATGAGAAGCTCCATCCGGATGTGAAGGTCGAACTTATCCAGGAGAGCGACGACAGCGTGAAGGGCAAGACCAAGACGCTGGTCGCTTCCAACTCGCTGCCCGATATCTATTTCTCCTGGACAGGCAGCTGGGGTGGCAATTTCGTGCGCGGCAATCGCGCCGTTGATCTCACGCCCGTCATTGGTCCCGATACCGAGTGGGGCAAGTCGCTGTCTCCGGCCGCCGTCAAGGCGTTCGAATACAACGGCAAGTTCTATGGCATTCCGCTTTACCAGGATGCCAAGTTCATGGGTTACAACAAGCAGATCTTCGCCAAGCTCGGCCTCAAGGCACCCGCCACTTTCGAGGAATTGCTGACCAGCTGCGACGCCATCCGCAAATCCGGCGTGACACCGATCTCCTTCGGCAACAAGGAGGCCTGGCCGGCAATCCACTTTGCAGGCCAGCTGCTCGCCTACAACGTGCCGCAGGCAGCGCTGGAACGCGACTTCGATCCGGCCACCGCCCAATACACCGACCCAGGCTATATCGCAGCACTCAAGCAGTTCAGCCAGCTTGTCGAGCGCTGCACCGATGGCGCCGGCGTCAACGGCACATCCTATGCCTCGGCTCTCCAGGCCTTCACCAACGCGCAGTCGGCCATGTACTACCAGGAGATCATCGAGTTCGATCAGGCCGCCACGCCGGAGTCGGCGTTAAAGCCCGCCGATTTCGGATTCTTCCGGCTGCCGGTGCCCGCCGGCGCCAAGGGTGACGCCAGGTCGATCGAGGGCGCGCCGGAGGGCTACATGATCAATGCGGCATCGAAGAACATCCCGCTGGCGATCGATTTCATGAAGTTCGTGACTTCGAAGGAAAATGCGCAGGTGCTGTCTGCGCCACCCTATGGCCAGCCGAGCGCCACCATCGGCGGCGCCTCGGAATCGAACATGAGCGCGGCTGTGGTCGACGGCCTCAAGGATATCAACGCCGCCTCATACCTCATGCCCTGGCTGGATACGGCCAACCCACCGCGCGTCGCCGCCGTCTGGCTGTCCAGCCTGCAGGCGCTAGCGGGCGGCTCGATGACGCCCGAGCAAGTGATGGACGAGGTGCGCAAAGCCGCATCCGCGGCCAAATAAGGCATACCAAATGGCAAGGGTCTCGGAAACAGTGGACAGCGGCGCCGATATTCGCGGCGTCGCCAAGCCGCAACGGCCAAAGAGCCGGCGGGCGCGCTTCGCCAACCTGTTGTCATTGCGATGGGCGGCGATCGCGCTCATCCTCATCGGCTGGTTCGTCTATTATCCGATCGTCGACAATTTCATCGTCAGCACCACCGACCAGGACATCTACACCGGCGAGGTCACCAATGTCGGCCTCGCCAATTACGACCGGCTGCTGCATGACCCGGTCGTGCTGCTGGCGCTGTGGAACAACTGCCTCTACGCTTTCATCTCCGTCATCTTCCAGGTCTTCGGCGCGTTCCTGCTGGCGGCCATCATCGAGGACCTGAAAAGCGAAAGCTGGCGCCGGCTGTGGCGCGCCGTCTATTTCGTGCCGTCGGCAATCTCGATCACAGTGACGGGCCTGCTGTTTTATTTCATCTACCAGCCGCAGATCGGCTTGCTGGATGCCGCGCTCAGCCGTGTTGGACTGAGCCAGCTCGTCATGCCTTGGCTCGGCAATGAGCACACCGCCATCTATGCCATCATCGCCATGAGCCAATGGCAGGGTTTTGGCTATTCGACGCTGCTGTTCGCCATCGCCATCCAGAAGATCCCGCGCGACCTCTACGATGCCGCAACGATCGACGGCGCGGGTCCGCTTCGCCGCCTGTGGAGCATCACCTTTCCGCTCACCCGGGAAATGACGGGGTTGATGATCATCGTCACCATCACGGGCGCGTTCCAGGTGTTCAACGAGGTTATGGTGATGACCGCAGGCGGGCCCAACAACAGCAGCCAGGTGCTGGGCACGTGGCTCTACCAGAAGGCCTTCATCGAGGACAATTTCGGCTATGGCGCGGCGATCGCCGCCGTCATCTTCATGTTGACCATGCTCACAGGTGCGGCACAGCTCTGGTACACCAAGCGCCGCCGGGTGCAGCTATGAGTGCGATGGTCGCAGCCGGTCGCAGCCGGAACGTCAATGTGTGGTCGGTCATCGCCAGGACATTGCTCTATTCGTTCCTGGTCTGCCTTGGTGTCGTCGTCATCTATCCGCTGATCTGGATGGCGCTGAGCGGCTTCAAGGACAATGCGCAGATCTTCGGCGATCCCTTCGCCCTGCCCACCCATTGGTCGTGGAACAATTACATGCAGGCATGGAACCAGGGCGTGCGTGGCTACGTGACAGTCTCGGTGCTGGTGACCGTCGCTTCGGCCATATGCACCGTCCTGATCAGCGCCTGGACGGCCTTCGGCCTGACCCGCACCAGGATGCCGGCAAAGCCGCTGGTTATTGCCATCGTTCTGGGCGGCTTGATGCTGAGCCCCACCGTGGCGATCATTCCACTGGTGAAGATGTTGCAGGCGCTCGGTCTCTACAACACCTACTGGGCGCTGATCATTCTCTACACGGCGTTCCGTGTGCCGTTCACCACCTTCCTCATCCGCGCCTACATGCTGGATCTGCCTGAAGACATCGACGAGGCGGCGACGATGGATGGCGCCAGCGAGGGTCAGATCTTCTGGCGCATCACCTTGCCGCTGTGCCGGCCGATCATCATTTCCTGCGTCATCCTGCACGTCCTGTTCGCCTGGAACGAATATCTCTTCGCCATGATCTTCACGAGCGGCTCGGATGTGCAGACGCTGCCGGTCGGACTGACGTCGATCATGGCAACGCACGGGACCAACTATGCCGTGGTGTTCGCGGCCATGACGATCTCGGCGCTGCCTATCGTGATCGTGTTCTTTGCCGCGCAACGCTACTTCATCCGTGGCTTGGCCGAAGGCATCGGCAAATAACAATTCCCGAAAGGAGCCTTCATGCCGCAGCTCGCTGCTCATCAGCTGATCGGAGCCAATTTCAGCTTCCAGCACTTCCCCTTCGATGAGGTCGCCAGGACGATCCGAGGCTTTGGCCTGCGCGAGATCGAGCTGTGGGGGATTGCGCAGCATCTGGACCTGTTCCACGCCACGGACGCACGTGTCGAATCCGTTCGCCGGGTACTCGCCGGCAACGAGCTGTCGGCCTGGTGCTTTACGCCTGAGCAGGTGTTGTATCCAATCAACATTGCCTCCGGCGACGCCGCACTGCGCCAGGACAGCATCGAGCGGTTTTGCCGTGCAGCCGACATCTGCGCGGCGCTTGGCGCCCGCTATCTCTTCCTGACGCCCGGCCGGGGCTACGAGAGCGAACCCCGGCAACCGGCATGGGACCGCGCGGTCGGTTCGATCGGCGAGATCGCCCGGCGCGCCGCCGCAAACGGGGTGCGCTGCCTGCTCGAGCCGTTGCAGCGGTTCGAGAGCAACCTCGTCAATGATGCGGCAGGCCTGCGCCAAATGCTGGACGAGGTGGGCGCTGAAAACATCGACGTCGTGCTCGACACTGTCGCCATGGCCACGGCCGGCGACACCGTGGCCGGCTATGTCGACCTGTTCGGCTCGCGTCTGGCGCATGTCCATCTGGTCGACGGCACACCAGGCGGGCATCTGGTGTGGGGGGATGGTACGCTGCCGCTCGGCCACTATGTCAGCGAGCTCGCGCGCCTGGGCTATGCCGGAAAGTTCACCTTCGAGCCGTTCGGCAACGGCTCCTACGCGCTCGATCCGGTAAAAGCCTGGACACGCTGCCTTGGCGCCATCGCGCCCTATATCGATCGCGCAACGGTGCCGGCATGAGGTCGAAGAAGCTTATCGCGGTCGGGGACAATTGCCTCGATGCCTATTTGACCAACAACTTGATGACGGTGGGCGGCAATGCCTTGAATGTCGCGGCGCAATGGCGGCGCAACGGCTGGTCCGCGCGCTATTTCGGCGCCGTCGGGAACGATCCCGAAGGCGACGTGGTGCTTGCCGAACTGCAAGGTGCCGGCCTATCCCCGGACGACGTCGAACGGCGTCCCGGCGATACGGCCGTCACCTTGCTGCGCGATGAATCCGGCGACCGGAAGTTCCTGCACGAATCCTTCGGTGTGGGTGAAAACTACATGCCGGCGCCCGCGCATTATGCGGTCATCGCCGCGGCCGACTGGGTGCATCTCGGCACCAACGCCAACAAGCACCTTGTTCAACGATTGGTGGCGGACCATGTGCCGTTCAGCATCGATCTATCGACCGCCCATATGGCGCTGCCGCTCGACGGTGTGCCGCTTTTGTTTGCGTCCGGACCGGACGATGTCGATGTTCCCATCGAGCCATCGCTGGGCGCGCTCAGGGCGGCCGGCGCAAGGCAGGTAGTTTTGACCTGTGGTCGACGCGGCTCCTACTTCGACGATGGCACGAATGTCGTGCATGCGCCGGCGACGCTTGTCGATGTCGTGGATACGTGTGGCGCCGGCGACAGTTTCATTGCCACTTTCCTCGCCGGCTTCCATTTCGGCGGCCTCGGCGCCCTGGAGGCATTGCACAGGGCGTCGATCGCGGCGGCGCAGACCTGCACCCATCTTGGCGGGTTTCCCCAGAGATCGCGTCCGATACCCGATTGGCTGCCAGCCAAATATGCCAGCTTCATTGTCGATGCGCAGGGAGCCCAAGCGTGAGTACACTTCGTTTGCGGCAGCCTGCGGTCGCGCTTGCATCTGACCAGTCGTTTTGGCTGCAGGACATTGCTGCCGCCCCTGCGACCGAGCCATTGCGAGGCGACGAGCGCGCCGACGTGGTGATCGTCGGTGGCGGCTATACCGGTCTGTGGACGGCGCTGCGGATCCTTGAACTGGCGCCGCAAACGCGGGTGGTCATCCTTGAAGCCGATCTGTGCGGATCGGGGGCCTCGGGGCGCAACGGCGGTCAGGTCCATTCATGGTTCGCCGAAATCGACCAGATCAGTGCGGTCGTCGGTCTCGAGGAAGCGCGCCTGCTGTGCGCCGACACGGTGGCATCGATCGCGGAGCTGAAGACGCTGCAGCAAAACGGCACCACAGACATGGACCTGAGGCTGGACGGATGGTTGTGGACAGCAAGCTCCATTGCGCAGGAAGGCGCTTGGGAGACCGCCGTGGCCTTGACGGCGGCTGTTGGAGAAAACCGTTTCAGCCCGCTGACAGCCGAGGACATTCAACGCCGCACCGGTTCATCGGCCTCCTATGTCGGCGTGGTCGAGACCACTGCCGGCACGGTCCATCCTGCCAAACTTGCCATCGGATTGCGCAAGTTGGCACTGGCACGCGGCGTCATCATCCATGAGCGCAGCCCGGTCCTCGCCATCGAACCCGGCATGACATGCACGGTGCGCACGGCGCATGGCGCGGTACGGGCTGACAAAATCGTGCTTGCCGCCAACGCCTGGCTTTCGGCGCTGCCGGAACTGCGACGGCATCTTTATGTGGTCGGCAGCGAGGTGATTGCCACTGCCGCCGTCCCCGAACTGCTCGACAGCATCGGCTGGCGCGACGGTGCCTCGATCTGCGATTCCCAGGCCCAGGTGCTCTACTACCAGCGCACCATCGGGGGCAGGGTGGTCTTCGGTCGTGGCAGCGGCAACGTCGCCTTCAGTGGAAATTTCGGCGCCAGCTTCAACCGCAGCCCGGAGCACGGCCGCGACAATATGCGAGAGCTGCATCGGGTCTACCCGTCGCTGCGCGGTGTGGCGATCGAATATGACTGGTCGGGGCCGATCGACTGCGTGCCTGAACACGTTCCTGTCTTCGACCACCTGCGCGATTATCCCAATATCTTCTACGGCATGGGATTCAACGGCAGCGGCATCGCGCAGACGCCGATAGCCGGACGCATTCTGGCGAGCCTGGTGCTCGAGCGAAAGGATCGCTGGAGCGAAAGCGGTCTGGTCGGCATCGAGCGGCGCATGTCGCTGCCGCCCGAGCCGTTGCGATATCTCGGCGCCAGACTTGTCCGCGCCGCGGTGCGCCGCAAGAACGAGGCCGAGATCCGCAACCGAAACGCCGGCAGGATCACCAGTCTTCTGGCGGCCCTGAAGCCAGGCAGGCGCAAGAAGTAGCCGGGCATCTCGCTCATCGTCACGCTCTTCAAACCATGAGCCGGCACGTGCCGTCCCGATGACGGTGGACGCGGCATTGCGATCAGGGTGTTTGCTGGGTTGATCGACGTACATTCTTAAAGCGGAGTGCGTCGACCTTGTTCTAACGTATTCATGTGGGCCGTACCGCCGTCAGGCCTATGCTTGGCGCACTTGCGGCTTTCCATCCGAGGGCGGGCCAACGGATCCGCGTGCAATGATGGCGGTCGGCAAAACGAGCCTTTCCGCCGGGCGGGAATCTCCCTTCAATCGCCGGATGAGCAATTCCGCGACGCTCTTGCCAAGCGCGTAGACGGGCTGGTCGATAACGGTGATGGGCGGCGTGGTGACGCTCGTCCAGTCCGCATCATGGAAAGTGATGAGCGAAATGTCGTCGGGAACCCGCAGGCCGCGCTCGCGGGTCACCTTGAAGATCTCCAGCGCAATGACGCTGTCGGAGGCGAGGATCGCCGTCGGCCGATCCGGCGCCGACAGCATCTCGCCGGCAACCCTGCGCGTTTCGGTGGGGCTTGTCGCGCCAAGGCGAACAAAGCGTTCTGGCCGATCAAGTCCGGCCTCTCGGCACACGGTGAGGAAACCGTCGATGCGCTCACGGACCGACGAGGTGTAGATCTGCCCGAGATCGCGGTACTCGCGCCCTTCGGCGTCGACCGCGGTTACATAGGCAATGTTGCGGTGGCCGGCATCCGCTAGAAAGCGGGTCGCCAGCATGGCGATGCCGCGATCGTCGGTCGTGACCGTATCGACATCCAGATCTGCCAGCGCCCTATCCAGCAGGGCAAGCGGTCGGCCCGAGCGGTGGATATCGCGCAGGTGCGCGATGTCGCGCGATTCCGACGGCGTGACGATCAGCCCGTCGACGCGCTTGCCGATGAGCAGTTTCACGGCCGCCTTTTCCGCCTCGATCTTCTCGCCGGAATTGGCCAGGATGACGTTGAACCCGGCTGCCTTTGCCGCGTCGCTGATGCCGCGTACCGCGAGGCTGAAGAACGGGTTCTCGATATCGCCGACAACCACGCCGATGATGCCGGAGCGGCCGGTCGTCATGCTGCGGGCGAGCTCGTTCGCACGATAGTCCAAGGCCTTGGCCGCGGCCATGACTTCCGCGCGGATCATGTCGCTGACGACGCCGTATCCGCCGAGCACGCGCGCGGCTGTCGCTTTCGAAACATTGGCCGCACGGGCGACGTCGCTGACCGTTATCGACGGGGTCTTGGGGGCGGTTCTTTTCATCGGATGACGACTACAAGAGTTGTTGACGGGAGGTCAACGTGGCGATAACGATTAGCAAAGAGACCGGTCTCACGCCAATATGAGACCGGTCTCTTTAAAAGGAGTGGAGCCGAGAGGCGTGACGGACCGTGATTTCGGCAAGGGCATGTCGGCGCGCCAGATGGCGGCTCGACGCAAATACCAAGAAGAACAGACCTTCAGAGTGGAGAAAGACATGAGCAGCAAAGAAATTCTCAAGTCGTTGATGTGCCCGGTCAGAACCGGCGCAATGGCTCTTATGGCGATGTGCGTCGGCGCTGGGCTGGTTTCAGGAGCGGCCGCCGCGGATGACAATCCCTATGGCCTCATTGATGCGAAGGTCATCAGCGTCGGAACCATGGGCGATGCCAAACCCTACGCTTTCACCCAGGCCGATGGGTCGTTCACCGGCTTCGACATCGAATTGTTCCGCAACGTCGCGAGCCGCCTTGGATTCAAGACCGACCAGGTGATCTTCACCGGCCAGGAATTCTCGGCGCTTATGCCTTCGGTTGCAAACGAGCGCTTCGATGTCGCGGTCGCGGCAATCGGCACGACGGAAGCACGCAAGAAGACCGTCGACTTTTCCGACGGGTATATCGCAGGCTATCTCTCCGTGCTTACCGCCGACAAGTCGATCACGGCGGCGGACGGGCTCAAGGGCAAACGTCTCGGCGTCGTGCAAGGCACGCTCCAGGAAATCTACGCGGCGAAGAATTTTGTCGGAACCGATCTCGTCAGATTCCCCGACAACAACTCCGCCGTTTCAGCGCTTAACAACGGAACCGTGGATGCCCACTTCCTCGATTACGAGGCTGCCAAGGACTATGGCCTTCGCTATCCGAACCTGAAGATCGCGGTCAATATTCCTTCCTTTGACGCGCCGGCCGGCTTCGTCCTGCGCAAGGGCAACGACAAGCTCCGCAATGCGCTGAACACCGCCCTTCACGCGGCCATGCAGGACGGCACCTGGAAAACGCTTTATGAAAAGTGGTTCCCCGGCTCGCCGATGCCCGACCAGTATCTTCCCAAGAAGTAGACCGTACCCGGCCGCTGGCTTTCATGCCGGCGGCCGGATTACGCCGCCGTCCTTGATGCGGACGATGTGAATAGCGCAACCAAAAGGGGGGCGAATGAACTGGCTCGAAAACCTGCGGCGCAGTTTCCTCGACTGGCAGGCCATGGCGGACGTGCTGCCCAGCATGATCACCATCGGATTGAAGAACACCTTGATCCTCGCCGCCGCGTCGACGGTGCTGGGTGTCATCCTCGGCATGATCCTAGCGGTCATGGGCATCTCGCAATCGCGCTGGCTGCGCATTCCGGCGCGGGTCTACACGGATATATTCCGTGGGCTGCCGGCGATCGTCACCATCCTGCTGATAGGCCAGGGCTTTGCCCGCATCGGCCGTGAAATCTTCGGCCCTTCGCCCTTTCCGCTCGGCATTCTTGCGCTGAGCCTGATCGCCGGCGCCTATATCGGCGAAATCTTCCGCTCGGGCATCCAGAGCGTCGAGCGCGGGCAGATGGAGGCCTGCAGGGCGCTCAGCATGAGCTACGGCCAAGGCATGCGCCTGATCGTGATACCGCAAGGCATCCGCCGCGTCTTGCCGGCCCTCGTCAACCAGTTCATCGGCAACGTCAAGGATTCAAGCCTTGTCTACTTCCTCGGTCTGCTCGCCTCGGAGCGCGAGATTTTCCGTGTCGGTCAGGACCAGGCAGTGGTCACTGGAAACCTGTCGCCATTGCTTCTGGCCGGCGTGTTCTATCTCGTCATCACCGTGCCGTTGACCCATGTGGTCAACTACATCGACAACTCGCTGCGGGTCGGAAAGCAAAAGGCCGGCCTCGTCATCAGCGGCCTGGCCGAAGTGAGCGAACTGGAGGGCGCCACCGGCAGTGCACCTTCGGAGGCCGGCTCTGATGCCCGCTCAGCGCTGCCCCGCTTCAAGGGCGGCAGTCTCGCCATCACCGATCTCGACATGGCCTATGGCGACCTCGATGTTCTCAAAGGCGTCAGCCTGGCAGTCAAGCCTGGCACGGTCACATGCGTGATCGGCCCATCAGGTTCGGGCAAGTCGACCCTGCTGCGCTGCCTCAACCGCCTGGTCGAGCCCAAGGGCGGTGAGGTGTTGCTCGATGGTGCGAGCATCCTGGCGATGAAGCCTGAAAAACTGCGCCGGCGTGTCGGGATGGTTTTCCAGCAGTTCAATCTGTTTCCCGACCACACCGCGCTCGAAAACGTCATGCTGTCGCTGACCAAGGTAAAGGGGCTCCCTGTACAGGAAGCTGAGCGCATCGCCGAGGCGCGCCTTGCCGACGTCGGGCTTGCGACCCGCAAACACCATCGTCCAGGGAGCCTTTCCGGTGGCCAGCAGCAGCGTGTGGCAATCGCTCGTGCATTGGCGATGGACCCGGAGGTCATCTTGTTCGATGAGGTAACAAGCGCACTCGATCCCGAACTGGTGAAGGGCGTGCTCAACCTCATGGCGGATCTCGGCCGGCGCGGCATGACAATGGTCGTGGTGACACATGAAATGGGCTTCGCCCGCAAGGTCGCCGATCAGGTCGTCTTCATGGATGAAGGCCGCATCATCGAGGCCGGCACGCCTGCCGCGATTTTCGACACGCCGAAAAGCCCACGTCTGAAGCACTTCCTTGCCGAAGTGCTTTGATCACGCATGAGCCCTTCAAGACGGCCGCCCAAACCAACCTCCACCAGTGAAAGATATCTCATGGCTGCATCACATCAGGTTTCCAAGGTCGTTGTCGTCGGCGGCGGCATTTTTGGCGTCTCCTCGGCCGTTCATCTTGCAAGGCTCGGCATCGAGACCGTGCTGGTCAATGATGGACCGCTCGCCAAGGGAGCTTCCGGCCGCTCGCTCGCCTGGATCAATTCGGCGCGCAGGCGCTCGGCTGAATATCATCGCCTGCGCATGATCGGTATCGACCGCTACCGCAGTTTGTCGGCGCGATGCCCGGATGCCGCCTGGCTGCGTTTCGACGGTGGCCTGACGTGGGATGCGGACGATGCCTCAAACGAGATCGCCGATGTCTTCGCTCACGAAAAACGTCTCGGCTATGATGCGCAGCATCTGTCCGCGGACGCCATAAGGTTGGTCACGCCGGGTGTCTGCGCAAGCGCTGTCACGCCTCAAGGCGCGATCTTCAACGCGGGTGAGGGCTGGGTCGACCTGCCGTCGCTGATCGAAATATTGATCGCGGAATTCGTGGAGCGGGGCGGCCAGGTGGTCACCGAGGCCGGAAGCGCTACCGTCACCGTCGCCAACGGCCGCGCCACCGGCGTCACCACCACCAGCGGGGTCAGCTTCGCCGCCAATGCGGTGCTTCTGGCGACCGGTGCGGATGTGCCGCGAATGGTTGCCGTGGCCGGTCAGCGTATTGCCGATGGGACACCAATCGCGCTGCTGGTCAGGACCAAGCCAGTCGACTTGCCGCTACGCGCCGTGCTCAACACGCCGCGTGTCGCCATCCGGCCGACGCCTGATGGCGCCCTCGCGCTCGATTCTGCCTGGTCGGAAGAACAGGTGGTAGTCAATCCGGACGGGACTTATCGCGTAAAAGCATCGACCATCCAGGGGCTTCTCGACGAAGCGTCGAATGTTCTCGACGGTCATCCGAAATTGGAATTGGAGAGCTACGGTGTCGGGCCCAAGCCAATCCCCGGAGACGGCGAGCCGGTCTTCGGCCAGTTGCGGGAGATCGAGGGGTATTACGTCGCCTTCAGCCACAGCGGCGCAACACTTGGCTTGATTGCCGGCGAACTGCTTGCAACCGAGATCGCCACCGGAACAGAGCACCCACTCCTTGCAAGCTTTCGACCGTCTCGATTTTCACTTTAGCCCGCCAATTCGCCTCGGAATGGGATGTAATGTGGCATGCTTGGAGTTTCGCTAGCCGAGACGGCGGCCGCCTGGCCGCTTACGCGCACCGAACCTGACACAGCGAATATGTTCCGGAACATTTTCTCCACGTTGAAGTTGGACAGCGCCAGGACCGTCTTTCGTCCAAGCTCAACCAGCGCTGAGAAATTCCATGACCAACCAACACCCCAAGACTAAACAGCCCACGGACAAGGATCTGCGAGACAACCCGGGAATCGGCACCTCGAAGGGCGCGGTCAAGGGCGGCGATATGCTCGACGAGAACGATGCTCTCGATGGGGACAATACGTTCGAAGGCGATGTCCAGAACGATGTGACGCCTCAGGGCGGCATCAACCCTGACCAGACCGGACGCACGAACAAGTAGGAGGCACCTTGCCATGGCCGGCCGGAAGACCCACGAGCAGCAGCTGCGCATCATCGAAAAGCGCGAGAACACCAGCAATGCCGGCGACGATTTCAATGCCGAGGATGAGCTGAAGAGAACCAAGCAGGAGCGCGAGGCGCGGCAAGGCGGCGCCAATCTGCGCGACGAGGGCGTGGAATTGACCGACAAGGATGATCGCCAGATGATTCGCGGCGAAAACCAGGAGAGCGAGCACCACAAGCGCAGGCAGGACGACTAAGCCTGTCGTCTTTAAGGCTATCGAGGAGCCATGCCAGACTACCGGCACGCCAGGCACCGCATGGTCGAAGCGCACATCGCCCGCCGCGGTGTGCGCGACGAACGAGTCCTTTCGCCACTGAGGCGGAATCCCGCGCGGGAAATTCGTCGACGAGGGGTGCGAGGAGTTCGCCTATGGGGACGGTGCGGGCGGCGTTGCGCTCTGGCTATAGGGACCTGCGAAGACGCGACCTGAACATCGGCCAGCTCTGCCGCGAGCGCTTTTGGCGATCAGGCAGCCTCGGCCACTACGTGCAATCCTCGGCCTCGCAGCAGTTCGATGCCTTCGTCTGGTTCGATCGCACCTCGCCTGTTCAGCCGCTAACTGCCGAACACGCCTCATCGAGGGTAATACCTGACACGTTTCCCTTGGGCACCTGAGTAGGCGGCATTGCCTTCGGGCACGGAACATCTCACCGACTTTCTGGTTAGGCAGGCCGGATGAAGGGAGCTTTGCGCATGGCCACTAATTTGGAAGACGGCAAGACCGCTCAATCTTCCGACCAGTTGCATGGCGGCAATCGCGGCGGCAACAAAGACCAGCGTAAGACTGACAAGACCGCGAACAAGAGCAGCCAGGCGGCGGGATCCGCATCGCGGTAAGGACTGAGACATGCCGACCGCCGCGGACATCCTCATCGAGACGCTGATCGACTGGAACGTCGATATCATCTTTGGCCTGCCGGGCGACGGCATCAATGGCATCATGGAGGCGCTGCGCGGGCGGCAGGACCGCATCCGCTTCATTCAGGTGCGGCACGAGGAATCCGCGGCGTTCATGGCGTGCGCCTACTCAAAATGGACAGGCAAGCTCGGTGTCTGCCTCGCAACTTCCGGCCCTGGCGGCACACACCTCCTGACGGGACTCTACGATGCCAAGCTCGACCAAGCGCCGGTGCTCGCCATTACCGGCATGCAGTTCCACGACCTTATCGAGACCTTCACCCAGCAGGATGTCGACTTGACGCGCGTCTTCAGCGATGTCGCCGTCTTCAACGCGCAGGTCTCCGACGCGGCGCATATGGAAAGCCTGGCCGGTCTCGCCTGCAGGTCGGCGCTGGCACGTCGCGGCGTTGCGCATCTGTCGATCGCCAGCGATGTGCAGGAGCACACGCTCGACCAGGCCAAGCGCTCGAAGCGCAACAAACCGTCGCATACGCCGGATCGTTGGTTCGAAGGAAGCAGGCTTCCCGACGAAGAACAACTTGCGAAAGCCGCCGAGATCCTGAACGGGGCGACAAAGGTCGCGATCCTCGCCGGTCGGGGCGCGCTTGGTGCCAGGCACGAGTTGGAAGAGACGGCGGAGCTGCTTGGTGCCCCCGTCGCAAAGGCCTTGCTCGGTAAGGCTGCCTTGCCCGACGATCACCCGCTGACGACCGGCGGCATCGGGATTCTCGGCACGCTGCCGTCGCAGGAAATCATGGAGGAATGTGACGCGCTGCTCGTCGTCGGCTCGACCTTTCCCTACATCGAATACTACCCGAAGCCGGGACAGGCGCGCGGGGTGCAGATCGAGCGCGACCCGCAGCGCATCGGCCTGCGCTATCCCGTTGAGGCCGGCCTTGCCGGCGATGCCGCCGTGACGCTGCGACTGCTGAACAAGCGCCTGAAGCGCAAGGATGATCGCAGCTTCCTCGAGAAGGCGCAGGCGGGCATGCGACGCTGGCGCGAGATGATGGCGCAGTCGGAGCAAAAGGCCGCCACTTCGCTCAAGCCCCAGGTGGTTACACGCGCATTTGGGAAACGATTGCCCGATGATGCGATCCTGGTTGCCGATTCCGGCCAGAACACCGAGATGGCGGCCCGCCATATCGAGCTGCGTGACGGGCAGGCCTTCGGCGTCTCGGGCGCGCTGGCCTCGATGGCATGCGGACTGCCCTACGCGATCGCCGCGGGCCTGGCCTTTCCCGGCCGGCCGGTCTTCGCGGTCGTCGGCGACGGCGGTCTCGCGATGCAGCTCGGAGAGTTCTCGACGGCAGTTCGGTACCGGGTCCCACTCAAGGTGCTCGTGCTCAAGAACGGCATGCTCAATCAGATCGCCTGGGAGCAGATGATGTTCCTCGGTAACCCGCAATTCGCCTGCGAACTCCAGCCCATCGACTTCGCCATGGCCGCCGAAGCCATGGGCGGCATCGGCTACAGCGTCTCTCGCGCCGAGGAGGTGGAAGGTGTTCTCGACGCTGCCCTGGCTGCTGAGGGTCCGGTGGTCATCGAGGCCGTGGTCGACCCGTACGAACCGATGATGCCACCGAAGATGCCACCGGATTATGCGAAAAATTTCCGCAAGGCGCTACCGGACACTCCCGGACGCGCGGAAATCGAGGCGAATGTGGCGCAAGAGCCGCTGAGGTCGATGATTACCGCCGGCGAGAAAGACTGACGACACGCAAGAAGGAGCACGAGTTGAACAAGACCGACAGCGGCACCGCAAATCGCAGTTCGCCGGACCTCATGGGCGGCGACCAAGCGTGCAAGGCCGAGGAATGGGGCGGTGGCTCGAAAGCCGCCAAGGGACCAATCACGGAACCGGATCGACACAACCGCAACTCCAGCCAAAAAAGGAGCTGACATGCAGGATGCCCAGCAGAAATATCCTCAGCCGCCGCTTCCCGAACAGCAGCAGGACATGCCCGGCTACACCGACGAGATGGATCCACGGCCCGACCACGGAGAGGAGAGCTATCGCGGCAGCGGTAAGCTGACGGACCGCGTCGCGCTGATCACCGGCGCGGACTCGGGCATCGGCCGGGCGGTGGCTATCGCGTTTGCACGCGAAGGCGCCGACGTCATGATCTCCTATCTTGAAGAGGACGAAGATGCGCAGGAGACGGCGCGCTTGGTCGAGGAAGCGGGGCGCAAGGCGGTGCTCGCACCCGGCGACATCTCGGACGAAATCTTCGCGCGGTCGCTTGTGCAGCGAGCTATCGATGAATGCGGGCGCCTGGACATCCTCGTCAACAATGCAGCCCACCAGGCGTCGTTCGAGAAGCTGGAGGACATCAGCGCGGAGGAATGGGATCTCACCTTTCGCACCAATGTCTATGCGATGTTCTATCTGTCCCAGGAAGCAGTGAAGCACATGGAACCCGGCTCGACCATCATCAACACATCCTCAATCAACGCGACCAGTCCCTCGCCGGCACTGCTTGCCTACGCCACTACCAAAGGAGCGATCGCCAACTTCACCGCCGGACTTGCAGGACTGGTAGCTGAACGCGGCATTCGGGTAAACGCGGTCGCTCCCGGGCCGATTTGGACGCCGCTGATCCCGTCGACAATGCCCTCTGAGAAGGTCAAGGAGTTCGGGAAGAACACACCGCTCAAGCGTCCCGGGCAACCGGCAGAGCTTGCAGCGACCTATGTGCTGCTTGCCTCGGAAGGATCGAGCTACACCACCGGCGCACTCTACGAGGTCACCGGTGGACGGCCGATGCTTTGAGCAAGCGTACCTGCCAGCTCCACGGCGCCCACTCCCCGTAGCACACCGACATGTGGCGAGGCTCATGCCGATCAGGATCGCGGACAACCGCCACGTCCGCAAACTGGTCGAGGCGCATGCCGAAGCCTCCCACCAGGCCCTGAGCCGGAGGTTGGTAGACGGGAAGCTGACTTCATTCCGGGTTCACCGGAGCGTCAGGTTTCGGGGGGGCAAACGCTGGGTGAATGTCCCTGATAGGCGCATTGCAGCCATGCCGCCGTCGCGTTGTGAGACTGATTTGGCGACCAGCAAAACAGCAGCCTCTACGACTCGTCCCTCTCGTCGCGCAAATTAGACACAACGCGGCGGTTCTGCGACCTGCAGGCGGAGTCGGGGCAGTCGCGGACGAGCCTGTCCTTGCCGTAGCCCTTGGCCCACATGCGGTTCCGGTCTATGCCGCCGGCGGCGAGGTAGTCCATCACCGCATCGGCGCGCTGCTGCGACAGCGCCGTTTCGCTTGCGCCGGGATCGTCGGCGAAACCCTGCAGCTTGAGCAGCCAGCGCGGATGCTTTGTCAACCAGGCGATCTGGGTGTCGAGGGTGGCCTTGGCGACAGAATCGAGCGCGGCCGAACCTTTCGTGAAATAGGTGCGGCGGCCGACATTGAGGATAAAATCCTCCTCGCTTCCCGGCTGCACGTTCTGGAAGCCGGCAATCTCGGCGTTGGTGACGTCGGGCGTGGACGGGGCCAGCGTGTTGCTGGTCGAGCAGGATGCGGCCACAACCAGCAGGCCGGCTGCGAGCAGCCGGCACGTGTTTTCAATCATGCGGTTCATGATGCGCCAATCATTCGACAGTGGTGGAAGCGGGCGCCTGGTCGGCGATGTGCGGCAGGACCTCCACCGCGGTGCCGATCGGGCACCGCTGGTAGAGGTCGATGATGTCTTCGGGGAACATGCGGATGCAGCCGCTGGAAGCGTCGGTGCCGATGCTCCATGGCTCCAGCGTGCCATGCAGGCGGTAGCCGATGTCGGCGCCGTCGCGGTACAGATAGAGCGCGCGCGGCCCGAGCGGATTGTTGGACGCGCCGCCTGCGATCATGGGCGGTAAGTCCGGTTTGCGCTCACGCATTTCGGGGGGCGGGACCCATTGCGGCCACAGCGCGCGGCGATCGATCGTCGCGCGGCCGTACCATTTGAAGCCTTCCTTGCCGACGCCGACGCCGTAGCGGATGGCAGTCTTGTTTTCCATGATGAGGTAGAGGAAGTGGTGGCGGGTATCGACCACGACGGTGCCGACCGGCTCGCTGCTGAAATACTTGACGATCTGGCGATGCCATCTCTTGTCGATCTTGGCGAAGTTGGTCTTGCGATAGACGAAATCGTTATCGCTGGCGGTACCGGCGAAAAAGGATTTTGCCGCCGCGGCTTGAACAATATTGCCGGTTCCACCGACCGCGACCAGCGCCAGACCGCCGAGCACGACACCCCTGCGTGATAAAACCATCGGCAATCCCCCATGCCTTAAGCCTGGCGAACCATAGTTGAGAATGATTTCGGCTCAAAGTGGAAAAATGCTGCAGTGGGTGGGCCGCAAGCGGTCTGTCCGCTTGACGGCAAAATAGCGATTGCCCGCCGGCTCACGCCGGCGGGCTTTTTTGTGCGGACGGGAACATCCTCGCTCCAAGGGTGTTTTGTCACACCCGGCTCGTTCTTCATCGGTCGTGCCGGTGACCAAGATGTCCCCTCATTCATCATGGTCGGCCCGCGCAGCCTTGACCGCACGCGCGGGCCATCCCATCACAAGGCCCGCTGGCTCACGCTGGCGGGTTTTTCCGCGTCCATGCGCCGACACTCATCTTCGCATGCCTGTCACAACGAGCCAGGCGGATTCCAGTATCCGCACGCGGCGAGGAGGACTTGCGACATGCCTCGCTGCGGGATTTTCGCGATGAGTCTACCTGGCTCCCGCTGAACGCCATGGCCTGACGACCGGGCGCGTTGGACGACCTTCAAGTCGAAAAGCCCGCGGCAATCGCACCTTAGGCGAAGAGGCTTTGCTTTGTTGATGCAGTTGTCATCGCATCAATCGTGGGTAGCAACGCGGTTGTTGCGTGTTGTTGGAGAGATGGGGTTTCCCGAAAAGAATGAACATGCGCAGACAAAAGAAGCGAGCAGGATGGCCGTGAGTACATCTGCCAAATATCTATTACCTCATATGCGCTCGCTCCTCGGAAGGTGATCCCGCCACCCTCTCGACAGTGAAGATGCGGGATCTCAACCGGCGACAAGGGACTTCGATCGACGGTGGGTTTCCAATTCGGCGTCCGGCTGCGTGTTCCGCCGTTCGGGCTTCTTCCAACCGCAATCAGACGCAAGTCCTATCCCATAAGACTGATGGCCAAATTCGGAACATCCGCTGAAGCATTGCGTTCGGCAGCGTGAAACCCCAAGGCAAAGGATGACTAATCATGTCGAATTGCGAGACTGCAAAATCACATTCGTTAGGAAATCGCGTGGCTGATCTCACAGCCAAGATGCGTGAAGCGCAGATTGACGCGGGTGAAATGATGGCCTTCCACAAGGTTGCAACTATGTTGGAGGACAGCCAAGGACGTATCAATGGCGACGACTTGATCGCCGCATCCTTCGTTCTGCTGGAAGACCGAGCGCCCGAGTGACCTTGCGTTGGTCGGCTTCGATCGTTCCTCGATCAGCAATGCGAAGCCTTTTTTTTTCACGGCTGGCGTCTCGCGGGACTGCGGGAATAGCTCAAGCCTAAAGGGTGCTGGCCGGGCGCCTAACAGCCAAGAGACACCTCTTCGGGATCGGCCGCCACGCGCCCGCTTTGTCCGAGGGAGGGCATTCACTTTGAAGGCAGCTACGGCGTGTCCTCGCTATCAGTGCCATGCATGCTGGAGCCATGCATGAAGGACTGGATCTCGTCCGCATCGATCTTGCCGTCACCATTCTCGTCAATGCTACTGAACATCCTGCCCACCGCGCGTTGAACCTCGTCCTCGGAAACCGATCCGTCGCCATCGGTGTCCAACAGCCCGAACATCAGTCGCATGCCGGCACTGCGCATCAGCTGATGATGCCAGCGTCCAGCCATTCTGTGTCCACGATCGCGGCCACCGTGGTTCTGCCAACGGCCGCCATCTTCATCGTGGCGGTCAGCACCCTCGTTGCGATCGCCTTGATAGTTGCGACTATCTTCCTCGCGGAAACCTTCTTCGGAACCGCGATCCTGCTGCAGTCTCTCCCGGACAGCTTGCTCAACCATCTGGCGGATCATTTCGCGTGTTGGTGCATCCGCTTGTCCGGTCGCATCCGGCAACTGTCCGGCGGTCGGCGGTTCGGTTGCCGGAGCGGGTGCAGGTGTCGAGGGTGATGGTGTTCCGCTTGTCTGGGCGAGTGCGGGGGAGGTCAGGGCAATGAAAACGGCGGCCGCGGCCGTCTTGCTGTGTGGAAATCTCATGGCATGCTCCATCAGTGCTTTCGCTTGAAGGCCAAACTGGAGCTCGATGTGATTGTTCCCCGAAGGGATCAGGTCACGGCGAAGTTACTGAGGCATGCCCCGTCTGAGGTAGATCAGGGTCTCCGCCAGGGAATAATTCGGCTCTTCTTCCCTAGGCACAAGAGGAAGCCGGCGCCCATTTTTGCGGGCAATGAACGTTGGACATTCGGCCTCGCCAATTTTCTGCCAATCGATCATACCGACGCACCAATTCCCTCTGCGTCCTCTCCTTTCGTGGGACGGAAGCCGTTTCGACCGCACGCCGTCAATCGCGAATCCCGCGTCCATATGCTGCGCGGCCATGAAGCATATTTTTTATGTCACGGACCTCTGTCCGTCTGGACACGATGTTAGCCAGCGCTAAATCAGAGCAATGCGACGCCTACTGCTGGGACTTACAGTTTTTCTCTTTTGGACCACGTTGCTTCAGGCCGAGGCGTGGCAGCCCTTCGGCGTCCGACAGCTTGGCTTTAGTTTCGATATTCCTCCGAATTTCGTCCTGACCCAGAATTCGGAGCAGGGCGCGGCTTTTCAGGGCCCAAGAGACGCGTTTCTGGTCGTTTGGGGCGCGCGACTGGGCAAAGCAAGTTTTCGCGCCGAGATTGAACATCGCATGATCGAGGACGAAAAAGGCCGGTTGGCGACTGACCTATCGGCGCCTAGCCCCGAAATGGGCCAGCTACTCCGGGGTCAAGAATGGCGAGATTCGCTACGTCCGTGCAATTATGGTCTGCAACCAGCGTGCTGCGCTTTTCACAATGAATTATCGGAAATCCGAAAAGAAACCGTATGACCCTGTTGTTGTGCGCATGGTCCGGTCCCTGAGAGCGGAAGGATGTTAGCCAGCAAAGAGCGAGGTTGCCGTACTGTGCTTCCCTCGGCTAAGGGCCAGCGGTCAACACGGCTCCCCAATAGCCCCGCCCAGTCACATGAAAGCAGGCACCGGCAGATATGCGGCCGAACGTTCTCACGCTGGCTCAGCCGCTCAAAGCCCATCACCGAAAAGCTGCTTAGTGCGGTCGCCAGCTAGAGCTACCACTGAGCCATTCCCGCTGCGGCTGGGTAGCGCCTCAGTTCCGTACGCGTTCATACCAAGAACGGGCGGGGCGAACGTCCTGATGGAGCTACGGCTGTAGAAGCGCGCCGCCAAACTGCGCCCACAAGCGCTCGCACTCTCTCGCCCTTAGGCTCGGGGTGCCGGGCGCGCCATAGAAGACCATGGCGCCGCGAATGTCGTATCCAAGCACCGAGGCGTTGGCCACGAACTGGATGGCTCTTCCCAAGCTGGTGATGCCGATGTCGACCTCAGCTTTGTTGGTGAGGTCGACCACGCCTACTTTTTCCGCATTGGCGCTCCTGCCCGCCAAAACGGCCGTCGACATCGCATCATGCACGGCAAGAAGCATTTCGGTGAGTTGCCCGGTGGAAGGGCTCTACAAACGCTTAAACGTCAGGTTTGTTCCCAACTGGCCTTGGCGGCTTTCCGACGACCAAGAATGGGACTGCGACTACGCTCAATAGAATCACTGCGAACAGGATTGCCATGATTTCCGCGCACTGTATCGGATCACTCCGCGGCGAAGAAAACCCCGCAACATATCTCAGATAGCGGCGGGTGTTCGGCTGTAAGAACCAAACTGGGTCCCGCGGCCTCTCATGTGCGCGTAGTTGACATCGTCTGCTGGACCGAACGGTCAAGCCGAAGAGCCCAGTTCCTCTCAGCATCGAGCAGTTCATTCTGCTCAATCAAGCCATTCATAAACAGCCTGAGTATATGGGCAGCTATGCGCTCTCCGTTCTGCGAAGCAAGAGGTAGGGCGCGCTCTTTGCAGACCGTGTGACAAACCTGGGCGAGCATCTCAATCTCGCTTGGCCCCAAAAACCGACCCGGATACAACATACCGTTTTCCTGTTGGAGAGTTGGAATGGCTATCCATTACGCAGGGTCACCGGCAGCCACAATCAACTATGATAGTGAGATGTCGAGTCCCGGTGGAAAAAACAGTGAGGTCCCAAAAGTGGTCGCGCTTGTCTCCGATTGACAGATGCCTCGACGCTACACCGACCAGCGCTACCGCACCCGCTTCATCGACGCGGCTTTGCAAAGGCCTATGACCAGTTCGCTACCAGCTGCCGGACCGCCCAGGCGAGCATGCCGCCGGCCATTACCGAAAGCGCGATGTCGTGGATGAGCCAGCCTTTTCCGTATACATCCAGTTGTTACGCTGCGCATCTGCTTCGGTTCGAAAACTCGCCGCGAGCCTGGCGTGCTCGCGTGTCCGGGCCGAAAACGCCTTCACAGCCCATATGTTGATAACGACATTGATGAGGCTGCCGCCGACCTCGTTGGCATAGGATGCTTCCCGGCAAGGGCATCGACCAATGCCCCGGGGCCGACCAGCACGAACCTGCGGGGGGCTTTCCCGGAACAAAGCGTCGACGATCCGGTTCGGCAGGGAAGCGGCCAAAATTCATGCCATCGGAGATGCCGAGGCAGATGACAGATGAAAGGGAAGCTGAAGATGACGAAGTCTCGCGACCGCACCGTTCCCGGCGACGGCAAGATCGAAACCGGCCCGAACACATCTCCGCAACAGGATCCGGCAGAGGGGTCGCGCGAGACAATCGATCGCGAACTCGAGCGGACAGACGACGATAATAATTCCGACGAAGCGGAACGCTTGCGCCGAGACCTGCGGAAAGGGGTGGCGGAAGAGACCGAGCTTCCCGAACGCGGCTCGGCCTGAGGATCGCCGGAACCTGGCCAAGGTAAGAGACATGGAAGGCTAGACGCCTGGTCGCATCGCTGCTTGCTTCCTGCCTTTAACGCACCGGCCACACAACCATGCGCGGCGGTGATCCAGGGGACGGCGAGAACGGCCACTCGACGGTCCACTCTGTTCCAGCAAAGTCGGCTCGCCGAGAGCAACCACCTCTGGCGTTAGGGCCCGACGAGATGCCACCTGTCCAGGTCGCATGGCGCCAGGGTTCGGAAATCTCTATCAGGCTGCGCCGGCCTCCTGGCTGCGCTGCGAGCGGGCGCGGTCGCGGGCTGCGGCAGTGCCTCCGGGAAAGCCGCTTCGATCGCTGTAGTCGCGTGGCTTGGTCCTGCTCCGAGAGTGGCGCGCGGTCACGCTTTTCGCACCGATGATGTCGAGCAATGTGATGCCGGCGACCATGGCAAGCGCAAGGCCTACATTATCGCGCTTTGGGTTGCCATGCCGATATGCTGTCAGCAATGTCGCGATATCCAGGCCGTCGCCGGCCACCCGGCTCCAAAGCCCGGCCTGCTTGTCCACTGAAAGCGAGAGTATGCCGCTGCTTATTTCCCGCGCCCCATAAGCGCGGATCAGATCTTCCTTGCCGCGCATGCCGAGCGCGCCGGCAATCCGTTCGGCGCCAACCAGCTCGGCGACGCCAAGCGCGATGCTGAACCAGCCGAGCTTGCGGGCAAGGCCATCGGAGGCCGCGACCGCACTCTGCCCAGTCTTCAGCACTTTGGGATCGCCAGGCGATCGGGTGATGTTGGTAAGTTTGGCAATCACGTTCATGACGATTTCCCTACGGTTTCAGTACAACCTTGATGCAACTGTCCTGCTTGTCGCGAAACACCTTGTACATCTCGGGTCCCTGCTCGAGCCCCACGGTATGGGTGATGACGAAGGATGGGTCGATCTGGCCATCTTCGATGCGGCGCAACAGATCCTCGGTCCAACGGTTGACATGGGTCTGCCCCATTCGGAAGGTGAGCCCCTTGTTCATTGCCTGTCCCATCGGAATCTTGTCGACCAGCCCGCTGTAGACGCCGGGGATCGAGATCACGCCGGCCGGCCGGCAGACATAGATCATCTCACGCAGAACGTGCGGTCGATCATTTTCCATCAGCATCAACTGCTTTGCGCGATCGTAGACGGTATCGGGCTGGGCCAGCGAGACGTGGCTTTCCATGCCGACGCAATCGATGCACTTCTCCGGGCCCTTTCCGCCGGTGAGTTCCCGCAGTCGTTCGACGACACTTTCCTCGGCGAAATTGATGGCGATGGCGCCGCCGGCCGCGGCCATGGAAAGCCGTTCCGGCAGGCAATCGATCGCCACCACCTGTTTGGCGCCGAGCAGCAGGGCGCTGCGTATGGCCATCTGCCCGACTGGGCCGCAGCCCCACACCGCAACCGTATCGGTGGGCTCAATGTCGCACTGTGCCGCCGCCTGCCATCCGGTAGGAAAAATATCGCCGAGGAAGAGAACCTGCTCGTCGGTAAGGCTGTCAGGCACCTTTACGTGCGTGGCATCGGCGAACGGCACACGCATGTATTCCGCCTGTCCCCCGGGATAGCCGCCGGTCAAATGAGTGTAGCCGAACAGACCCGCGGTGGTGTGCCCGAACACCTTGTCACCGAGATTCTTCTTGCGGTTTGTGCGTTCGCAAACCGAAAAGTTCTGTCGCTTGCACTGGTCGCACTCACCGCAGATTATGGTGAACGGCACGACGATGCGGTCTCCCTCCTTCAGAGCGCCGTTGACGCCCTTGCCGACCTCAACGACCTCTCCCATCATCTCGTGGCCCATGATGTCGCCGGGCAGCATGGCTGGCACATAGTTGTGGTAGAGGTGAAGGTCGGAGCCGCATATGGCACAACTCGTCACCTTGATGATCGCGTCACGTTCATCCTCAATTTCCGGGTCCGAAACCTGATCGCAGCGTATGTCTTCCTTGCCGTGCCAGACCAACGCTCGCATAGCTTGCTCCTATTTTCGCAAGATCTGTGGGTAGGGACCTCGCGCCTGTCCTAAGCGGGCCGATGCCTGGTTGGATCGACTGTGCCGCTGCTTGTCGAACCACAGGGGCGGACCGATGTTCCGGGAGCTCGAGAGAATTTTTGGGCCGTTCCAGACCCGCACCTTGGAAGGATCTGTCGCGGGCACCAGCGGCCTTCCCCGGGGCGCGTCGGGCACGAGCCGCTGGAGCCCGACCCACGAATGGACGTACTCAAGTGTACCAAAAACGTTCCGTCCGCAGGTGTCCCTTCGCGGCGATCGACACCTCATCTGCTCGATTCTCGCGGCCATAACCGGCATTCTCTTCCTCGCCCTCACAGGTCGGCGGAGGCGCTCAAGGGTCAGCGCTGTGTGACCGGAGCAGGTAGGAGATGCCGCTCACCGGCGGGCGCGCAGTCCGACCCCGACGCGATCGACACGAGGTGGATGGGCGCCATCGCGACGGCGGCTCTAGCGGAGTATTTCGCAGAATACAATGATTAGCGGGCAGGGCAGACTGCTAGCCGTGCGCAGCCATGAACATGGCGACGGCCGACCGGCAATAGGATTCGATTTCGTTGTCGTCCGCCGCTCTCGCCTCATCGAAGCGTGCGATAATCAAAAGATCGGATCCTTTGAAAAGCGCGGCAAACAAGCGGGCGGACCGGAGAGGATCGGGCACGTTCAGAACCGCCTTCGCGTGCAACTGACGCAACAGGACCTCGATTTGGGCGATGACATGGGCGGGGCCGGCTTCGAAATGGAGCTTGCTTAACGACCTTGGATTCGTCTGGTCGGCCATGACCATGGCTTCGACACTGCGGACGTCTGATCTCAACAGCGTCCGAAGCAGGGATGATCCCACCGCCATGAGCTGATCTTCGACCGAACCGCCGACGCCTTCAAGAAGGGCCAGTGGCGCAAACAACTGATGGCAGCCGGCCGAGATGGCCGCGCTGAACAGCGCCTCCTTGTTCTCGAAATGCCGATAGATGCTGAGCTTGGATATCTTCGCCCGCTGGGCGACCTTGTCCAATGTGGTCGCTTGAAAACCCAATTCCACAAAGAGTTCGGACGCAGCGTCGAGTATCGTTTGGCCAAGCGCCTCGTTGGCGGGCCGGCCGCGCCGGCCCTGGCTATTTTCGGTCACGACAATTCCAGTCCTTGACAGTATCCAAATTCTCGGATTACGATACCATGTAGTTTCTGAAATGCGCAAGCCGATGGGTAGGTTTCAACCAGGTCCAACCAGCCCCTCATCCACAACACGGAGCCCATCATGGATGACGTCATCATCATCGGCGGCAGCTTTGCCGGTCTCGCCGGCGCCCTGCAACTCGGCCGTGCCCGCCGTAAGGTCACCGTTCTCGATACCGGCCTGCCGCGCAACCGCTTCGCCGGCCACTCGCATGGCCTGCTCGGCCACGATCACAAGCCACCGCTGGACATCCTGGCCGAGGCGCGGCGGCAGCTGGCGCGCTATCCCACGATCAAGCTGGTCAATGCCCGGGCCGACAGCCTCTCCGGGGCCATCGACGATTTCTCCGTCCTCACTGGCGATGGCGGAAGCCTCGGCGCGCGCCGGCTGATCCTGAGCTATGGCGTCGCCGACCAGATGCCTGATGTTCCGGGCTTTGCCGAAGGTTGGGGCACGTCCATCGTGCCCTGCCCCTATTGCGACGGCTTTGAAGTCGCCGGCCAGCATTGGGGCCTCGTCTGGTCCGGCCCACAGTCGACGAATCAGGTCAGGCTGTTCCACGATTGGACCGACAGGTTGACGGTCTTCGCTGATGGTCACGACATTCCGCCCGATATCCGGGCCGGTCTGGCGCGCCGCAACATACCTGTCGTCGACGGCCGGATCAGCGAGATCGCCCATCACGGGGGGCATAACGCCACCGTCAAGCTCGATACCGGCCCCAAGGTCGCGGTCGACATCCTGTTCGCGCATCCGCGCAACAAGCCGTCCGCAAGCCTGCATGAATCACTGGGCCTCGCCACGGTCGATACGCCCCTCGGCGTAATCCTCAAGGTCGACGAGCGCCGCGAAACCAGCATGCCCGGCATCTACGCCGCGGGCGACCTCGCCAACCCCCTCACGCCGCCATCGGTCACCCTGGCAATATCGCACGGCGCGACGGCGGGCATCTTCGCCCAGCAGTCGATGCTGGTGTGAGAGCGCAGATTCCCTTCTCCGGGGTGCCGCGGGCTATCATATTCTGAAGGTTGCGGGCCGGTGTTGCGGAACGTCGGCCCGCTCTCCGCTGAAGGGCGTCTTTGGCCGGCCAGCCTTGAGAACTCAACTGGGCTGCCTGCATGACGGCGATCGCCGACATCGGTTATCAAGCTCAATCACGCTGGAAAGCATGAACCACGTCGACGTCGACATCGCCGGCGGGCTTACGGTATGGCGACCGGTGGCGGAAGATTTGCCACCGCTGTCGGCACCTCGATGCTGCGACGCTACTTTGAAGAACGGTCGCGCCCAGCAGCGCTTCTGGCGGAAGTCTCAGGCGGCCACGACGCGGGCCAGCAGTGACGCGGCCTCGGTACCAGCCAAGCCAAGGTCACGGACGCTGCTCATGTGATTGGCCCCACCAAGGGTGGTGCACGAAACAGTCAGTCCCTGTGTGTCAAGGTGGTCCGTGAAGAGTGCGGCCTGGCTGTGGAACGGCGGCGTTTCATCGGCGCCGACCGAGATATCTACGCCCACGGATGGATCGAAACTGTGGTCGATCGGCGAGAATCGGCGGGCCTCCTCGTCGGTGATCGCGATCTCCGCGGCAAGGAACGACATCTGCAATGGCTTCAGGTCGTAAAGGCCGCCAAGCAGCAGCGCAGCTTTGATGCCGGAAGGCCGCTCGTCACCGTCGAAAAGCATTGTTGCCAGATGCGCACCGGCGGAATGACCGCTAACGGTCAGCAGGCCGGGATTGCCGCCATGGTGTGCGACATTGTCAAATACCCATCGCTTGGCGCGGCGCACCTGGTCGACGATCCTGGCCATCCTGACGGTCGGCATCAGCGCGTAGTCGACAATGACCGCGATCGCGCCTGCGTTCGTAACGGTCTCGGCGACGTAGGAATAGTCGCGCTTGGAGAACATGCGCCAATAGCCCCCGTGGATGAACATGTGCACCGGCAGGCGGTCCCGTTTGCCCTCGGGAAAGAACAGATCCATGGTTTCGGTGGCGTCAGCCCCGTAGGCGACATCGGCGACCATGGGAACGTTCGCCCTGGTCTCCTCGCTTCTGCGAACGATCTCGGCGACCATGTCGTCGAACTCGACCACATGATCGCGAATGCGAAACGGATCTTTGGCGGGATGTCCGCTCACAGGGTCACGGCGATGTACTTGGCCTCCATGAACTCGGCAACGCCATGCTTCTGGCCGCCTTCTCGCCCCAACCCGCTTTGCTTGACTCCGCCGAAGGGCGCCGCCGGATCCGACATCAGGCCGCGGTTGAGCGCGATCATGCCCGACTCGATCTTTGATGCCACGCGCATTCCTCTGGCCAGGTCGCGCGTGTAGATGTAGGCCGCGAGACCGTATTCTGTGTCGTTGGCCTTGGCGATGACCTCCGCCTCGCTGTCGAAGCGACTGATCGGCGCCACGGGACCGAAGATCTCCTCGTGAGCCATGGCAACGTCGGCCGGCACGTCCTTGAGCACCGTTGGCGGATAGAAAAAGCCTCTGCCTTCAGATACGCCGCCACCACACAGGATTTTGGCGCCGCGGGCAACGGCGTCCTGCACAAGCCGGTCGATCTTGTGCACAGCCTTCCTGGTGATCATCGGCCCGCATTCTGTGTCTGAGTCTGTGCCCGGGCCCACGTTGAGTGCCGCCATGCGTTTGCTCAAGCCTTCCGCGAAAGCATCATGGATGCCGGCCTGGACGTAAAGCCGGTTGGCGGCCGTGCAGGCTTCGCCGGCGTTGCGCATCTTGGCAACCATCGCACCGTCGAGGGCTGCTTCCAGGTCGGCGTCGTCGAAGACGATGAAGGGTGCGTTGCCGCCAAGCTCCATGGAACAGGAAATGACGTGCTTTGCGGCTTCGGCCAGCAGCACGCGGCCGACGCCGGTCGAGCCGGTGAAGGACAGCTTTCGCACGCGCGGATCGGCCAGCATGGCCGCCGTCACCGGTCCGGGGGTCGAGGTCGTCAGGACGTTGACGACGCCGGGCGGCACGCCGGCTTCCTCGTAGAGCGCCGCAAGCGCATAGGCCGTCAGCGGTGTCTCGCTGGCGGGCTTCAGGATCACCGTACAGCCGGCCGCCAGCGCCGGAGCGATTTTACGTGTCGCCATGGCGGCTGGGAAATTCCATGGCGTGATGAGCACGCAAATGCCGATGGGCTGGTAGTCGACAATGATCCGGTTCGCGCCCGAGGGTGCAAGGCCGAACTCGCCGTTGATGCGGACCGCTTCCTCGGCGTTCCAGCGAAAGAATTCCGCCGCATAGGCGACTTCGCCGCGCGCATCGCGCAGCGCCTTGCCGTTCTCCAGCGAGATCAGCGCGGCCAACGTCTCCGCCCGTTCGGTCATCAGTTCGAAGCAGCGCCGCAGGATTTCCGATCGCCTGCGTGGCGGGGTCTCGCGCCAGCCGGCCGCCGCCTTCGCGGCAGCGTCGACGGCGGCGGCGGCATCAGTGAGCGTTGCATCGGGAACCGCAGCGATCACGGCTTCAGCCGAGGGATCGACCACTTCGATCACGCGGCCCTCCGATGAGGGCCGCCAGCGTCCGCCAATGTAGAGACCGTGCGAGACCGTGGCGTAGTCGAACATATCTTGATCCTCGTCGGATATGCCTGCGGCAATGTTCATTGGATGAACTCCTGGTCGATCACATCATGGTGGCGGACATGTCGCCGTCATACGCAGCCCTGACCAGCCGTCGCATCGCGGCGCGGTCGAACGGACGCGGATTGTTCTTGATCAATCGGTCGATGCCGAGCGCCTGCTCGGCCGTCCAGTCGATCTTGTCTTCGGGAAGACCCAGTTCGGCCAATGTCGGCGTGATGCCGATGGCGCCAAACAGCCGGCTCACCTCCCGGATGGTGGCGTGCGCCAAGGCATCGGCGCCGCCGCCCTGAAGGGAAAGGCCAAGAGCAGTGCCGACTTCCGCAATCTCCGCGGCTGCTGCGGCCAGGTTGTAGGCCATCACATAGGGCAGCATGGTGGCGACCCCCAGACCATGCGGGGTGTGGGTAAGCGCACCGACGGGATACTGCACCGCATGGGCGGCGGCCGTTCCCGCCGTGCCGAAAGCGCAACCGGCGGCCAGCGCTCCCATCATCACGTCGGCGCGCGCATCCTCGTCCGATCCGTCGCGATATGCCTTTTCCAGACTGCGGCCGAGCAGCCTGATGGCCAAAAGCGCGAAATGATCGGTCAGAGCGCTCTTGCCGATGAACACGTGCTGTTGCGGCAAATGAGGGTCGGCGCCGCGTTTGGCCGCTGTGAAGGCCTCGATTGCGTGCGTCAGCGCGTCGGCGCCGGCGATCGCCGTCAAGGATGGTGGACAGGTCACCGTCAGATCCGGATCGCAAAGCGCCACTGCTGCGATGAGATGCGGACTGGCGATACCCACTTTCAGCGTCCGATCCGGGTCGGAGATCACGGCGACGGGGGTCACCTCGGAGCCTGTTCCAGCCGTCGTCGGCACTGCGATCACCGGAAGGGTAGGGCCGGGTACCTTGAACTCGCCATAGTAGTCCTCGAGCTTGCCGCCGTGGCTGAGCAGAAGTGCAGCGCATTTGGCCATATCGAGGCAACTGCCGCCCCCGATGCCGATCACCATGTCCGGCTTGAAATCTTTCGCTTGCGCAATGCAGGCGGCGACGCTGTCGCGCGGCACATCCGGCAGCGTTCGGTCGAAGACCAACGTCTCGATCGCCGCGTTGTGCAAGCCAGCGAGAATCTCGGCGAACTGCGACGTCGCCGCGAAGCGCTCATCGGTACAGACGAACGCGCGGCGCCCATATTTGGCGGCAATGGCAGGCAGGACATGGCGCTGGCCTTTGCCGAACAGAATCTCGCTCGGCAGGCGCGCCGCTGCAAACAAGCTCATGCACAAGATCCTGCGAAGACGGATTGGAAGCCGACAGGCTTGGCTTCGTGCCAGAGGCCGACCTCGGCGCTGCAGGTCATGATCATGCGATACCCCTCTAACAAAATCGTATAGGATATAGGATTGAGTTTCGCGGAGCATCATGTTAGTGGGTGGTTCTGTCAAGAGGCAAACGATGCAGAACACGGACCTGACGGTTGACAATGAAGCCCGTGCGACCGGTCGTATTCAGCGCGCCAACAGTCTGGCTGGCGACGTTTACGAAGCAATCTTCGCGCAGCTCATGTCTTTGAGGATTGCTCCGGGATCGCGCATCACCGTCGACAATCTCGTCAAGGAATTCAACGTCTCACATACCCCCATTCGTGAAGCGCTTGGCAGGCTGGAGGGGGAAGGGCTGGTTCTGAAAACTCACCTGATCGGCTATCGCGCCGCCCCACAAATCACCCGCCGGCGCTTCGACGAGCTTTACGAGCTGCGTCTAATGCTTGAACCTGCCGCCGCGGCCAAAGCCACCGCAACAATGGACGGCGAGCGCCTTGCCGCGCTGCAGGCGGCGGCCGGCGTGATGGCTCGGCGGGTGGGGAAAGACGAACGCCTGCGCTATTCGAACTTCGCCCGTCAGGATGCGATCTTCCACGACAAGATCGTCGAGTTTGCCCAAAACGAACTCATTCGCGAGACACTGAATCACCAGCATACCCACTTCCATATCTTCCGGCTGATGTATCACTCCAGGGTGACCGAAGAGGCGCTCGACGAGCACGAGGCTATTCTCGCTGCCTTTGCCGCGGGCGATCCGGACGCCGCCGAAAAAGCCATGCGTGCGCACATCGAAAATTCGCGGGACAGGCTCCTGCCTGCGTTCGAGTAGCCTGGCGATGTTGCTTGCCCGAGGCACCCTCAAGCGCGGCGCGCCGCTGTTCGCCCAGCCTGCCGCCTACGAATTCTACTCCCCGTTCTGAGCCGATTTCGATACCGGGAAGGAGGCGCGCAGTGCACCTCGCCCCTGAAACAAGCCGAGAGGAAAAGACATGCCAGCCAAAAAAATCCTGATGCTGACCGGTGATTTCACCGAGGAGTATGAAATCTTCGTCTATCAGCAGGCGATGGAAGCGGTGGGACACACCGTTCATGTCGTGTGCCCCGACAAAAGCGCCGGAGACATGATCAAGACGTCGCTGCACGATTTCGAGGGCGATCAGACGTACACCGAAAAGCCCGGCCACAATGCGCTGATCAACAAGACCTTTGCCGACGCCGAGAGGCAGCTGAGCCAGTACGACGCTGTCTATTGCGCCGGCGGTCGTGGCCCCGAATACATCCGCACCGACAAGCGGATACAAGCAATGGTGCGCCATTTCCACGAGGCGAAAAAGCCGATCTTCACGATCTGCCATGGCGTCCAGATTCTGATCGCGGTCGACGGCGTCGTGCGCGGCAAGAAGGTGGCGGCGCTCGCCGCTTGCGAGCCGGAGGTGACGCTTGCCGGCGGCACTTATATCGATCTGTCTCCCACCGACGCCTATGTCGATGGGACCATGGTTTCAGCCAAAGGCTGGACCGCGCTTGCGGCGTTCATCCGTGAATGCCTGAAGGTGCTGGGAACGGAAATCCACCATTCTTGAACGGTTTGTCCCGGCGCAACCCTGAGGGGATGCGCCGGCTCCTCCAACGGCGCGGCGACTTCCGTCATTTCATCAAGTTCAAATCAGGAACCTGCGGCAGGTGTGCTCCAGAACCTTGTGCCATCATCACCTCGGACGCCTTCAAGCGCTGCCGCATCGCGTGCGTGCACCAGCGCGCCATCCTCGTTGACCTTTCCCAGCTTGACGGGTGCGAACCCGAGTTGATGGACTCAATGGGAGGTCGACATGAAGTTGGCGCCCGGGAGCTGTCAGGGCTTCACGAACCGAAACGCGAAGCGATCGGTCTCGCCCTTGGTCGCGGGATCGAACACCTTGATCGAGTGCGGGTCATCCTTATTCACCAGCACGGTGCTTTCCGCGTCCAGTACGAAGCCGGCCGCCTCCACCTCCTCGCGGACGAATACAGGGTCGATCCGATGCAGCGACTGAGTGTCGCTCGTGCCCGACCCAGCGGCGGCGGCGTGGTCGACGATGACGTAGGACCCACCGGGTTTCAGCCGCTTGTAGACAGCTCGATTGAAGTCGGCCGCCGTCGCACCTTTCTTCTGGATCAGGGCGGTGTGAAGATCGTGGTAAAACAGGTGCAGCCATAGGACATCGGCTGGCGGCGTGACCTCCGGCATCGCGACGAGATCCGCCGAGGCGGCTTCGACGTTCTCTCGGCCCGGCTCCTTCGCGAGCGTCCGCATGAGGCCGACCGGATCGTTCTTGAAGTGGGCGACTTCGGCCGGCACGAAGCTGTAGACCCGCCCCTCTGATCCGACGATGTCGGAGAAGAGGCGCGTCCAGTCTCCGTCGCCAGGGTAGACGTCGATCACGGTGGAGCCCACCTCGATTCGTGCGAACCGGATTAAATCGGATACCTTGGATTGGTCGTACATCGAAATCTCCTTAGGAGTGGATATTCTTCTCGGTGCTCATAGTGATTTCTCCATTTTGCTCGGATCGGATCGGGCTTGATCCGATCCGAGCTCCGATCGCGTGCGTCGTCTCTTTGCGGGTGGGGACGTCGTGCTCGTCAGTCGAACTTGACTAGGTCCTCAAAGATCAGATGACACCAGCTGTTTCCGCGCGCCTGGACCAGCAGGCCACCTTCCGACACCCCGCCAAGCTTGATCGGCGCGAAACCGAGATTTTCCGCAAGCTCCCCAATCTGTGTTGCGGCAGCGTCATCGTCGCTTGCCAAGAACACGACCCTCCGGCCACCATGTACGGCCGGATCCTGATCAAGCACCGGGGCGACCAAATGGTTGAAGCCCTTAACCAGTTTTGCGCCAGAGAAGGCCTGCGCGATGAACTTGGAAGAAGGTTGTCCTCCCAGTTCCTCCGGGGGCACGCCATAGGCATTGGTCACATCGATGATCGTCTTCCCCTGCCAGGTGGGGAGCGCCTTCGCGACATTCGGGTGTGCCTCGAAGCGGACAGCCAAAAAGATGATGTCCGCCTTGATGGCTTCCGCCAGTTTTTGGGGATGATCGTGGGTCCGATCGCGGCCGCATCGGCGGCAAAGCTTTCCGGGTCGCGTGTGGTTGCAACGGAAACTTCGATGCCGTTTCGGGCAAACGCCTTGGCAAGGGCCTGTCCGATATTGCCGAATCCTACGATTGCATAGTTCATAGTACTTCTCCGATCTGGTGCTAATGCCGGGGTCAGACTTGCGCCATGCCTCCGTCGACGGCGAGATCCACGCCGGTGACGAAAGAACTTTCATCGGAGGCGAGGAACGTTACGGCAGCAGCGATTTCCTCTGGTTTGCCCCTGCGACCCATTGGGATCTGTGACGCAAACTGGGCGGCCGCTTGCTCCGCTTGCTCAGGGGTAAGGCCAGTCGTTGTCTCCAAGGCCGGCGTCTCGATTGGTCCCGGACTCATTGCATTGACGCGGATTTTGCGGTCTTTGAATTCCAGTGTCCAAGCGCGCGCGAAGTTGCGTACAGCCGCCTTGCTCGCGGCGTAGGTACTAAACCCTGGAAGCCCCAACACGTTCGACACTGAAGAATTCAGGATGATCGAACCGCCGTCTTTGAACAGGGGAAGGGCCTTCTGCACCGTAAAGAACAGACCCTTCACGTTCACATCGAAGGTCTGATCAAAATGTGCCTCGGTAGCGACGGCGAGCGGTGCGATCGTCCCCGCGCCGGCGTTGGCGAAGAGAATGTCGATATGACCATATTTCTCCTTCACGACGGCATAGAGGCGATCCAGATCTTCCAGGAGCGACACGTCACCCACGACCGTCGTAACGTTTTTCATGATGAAGGCTGCGGCCTCCTTCAGCTCCTTCTCTCTTCGCCCGGTAATCACGACGTGCGCTCCTTCTTCTACGAAGCGCTTGGCTGTGGCCAATCCGATCCCGCTGCTTCCGCCCGTGATGACTGCGATCTTGCCTTCGAGTTTTTTCATAATTCTTTGTCTTTCGTTGCGCACGGGCCAGGTATGGACCGCGCTGGGGGTCAGAGTTGAGCCAGGCCGCCGTCGACGGCGACCTCGCTGGCAGTCATGAAGCTGCTGTCCGGCGACGCGAGAAAGGCGGCCACGGCCCCGATCTCCGCCGGATCGGCCATGCGCTGGAGCGGAGTCATCGCGCCGTAGGCCTTCTGGCCTTCCTCGCCCAACGCCTCCTTCGCGAGTTCGGTCGCCGTCGCCCCGGGCGACAACACGTTTACCCGGATGCCGGTGCCCTTCAGGTCCTCCGCCCAGGTCCGCGCCAGGTTGCGCACTGCCGCCTTGCTCGCGCTATAGGCAGTGAACCCCGGAGCGCCCGTGGTGCCGGCGCTCGAGCCGGTCAGGATGATCGAACCGCCCTGGCTGATCAGCGGCAGCGCCTTCTGGACCGTGAAGATCGTACCCTTCACATTGGTGTCGAAGGTTTCGTCAATGTGCCTGGCGGTGATCTGCCCGAGCGGAAGCGGACTTCCCGCCCCGGCATTGGCGAAGACGATATCGAGGCTTCCGCGCTCGGCCTTCACCGCAGCGTAGAGTCGGTCGAGGTCGGCCTCATCCGAGACCGAGCCCTTAACCGCGCGGGCACCAGGCCCAAGGTCAGCCACGGCGGCGTCGAGCGCTTCCTGCCGGCGGCCGAAGATGAAGACGAAGGCGCCCTCCTCGATAAAGCGCTTGGCTGCGGCGCGGCCGATGCCCGTAGCGCCGCCAGTTATCACAGCGGTCTTTCCATTCAGTCTGTTCATGTCATGCATCCTTCGTTTCGCCGTCTCGTATCTTTGGCTGTACGGGAAAGTCCCGCGAGAGCCTCAAGATGGGTTCGCCGAAGTCGGGCGGTGAGTGCGCAATCGCGCACATCGCTGGTGCGAAAACGATCCAGCTAGATGATTGAACGCCGCGGCGACCGCACGAACTACGGCTGATCGTGTTAGTATGTGCTTTGCAAGCCGCACTGCGCTGCGCAGGAATGCACCATGATCGACTGGGATGACGTTCGCTACTTTCTTGCCGCCGCGCGCGTAGGCTCGGTGCGTGCTGCCGCCGCACACCTCGGTGTGAACCACTCGACCGTGCTGCGACGCATCGCTCAGCTCGAGGAACGCCTCGGGGCGCAGATGTTCGAAAAGCTGCCTTCCGGCTACCGCCTGACGGCTGCGGGCGAAGAGGTCCTCGATCTCGCGACCCAGATGGAAGCGTCGTCGCACCAGCTGGAGACGCGAGTCTTCGGTCGTGACCAGAGCGCGCGCGGGCTTTTGCGGGTGACGCTTCCACCGTTCCTCGCCACACACCTGCTCATGCCGGATCTCGCCGACTTCGCGCGTTTGCATCGCGACATCGAGATGGAAATCTTGTCGTCCGGCGAGCTGGCAAATCTGACCAACCGAGAGGCCGACGTCGCGATCCGCATTGTCGCCGACCGCAAGACCCTGCCGCTCAATCTTCACGGCCTGAAGGGACCGGAGCTGTTCAGCGGCGTCTACATGTCTCGCGATCGACTAGCCGCGTGGCGTGCGGGCACGCCTGATCCCATCCGGTGGATAGGCATAGACAATCATGGAATTCCGGACTGGGCGCGCGAGGGAGAAGTTCACGTCACGGGAGTACCGTTCAGGACACCTGACGCCGAGACGCAGATCATCGCGGCGCACCAGGGGATTGGGATAACGAAACTGCCGTGCTTCGTCGGAGATGCCGACCCCCTGCTGGTGAGGGTGCCGGGGATCGACGTGCCCATGCATGGGACACTGTGGCTTCTCACGCAAGGCGAGACACGCAAGACGAAGCGGGTGCGGCTCTTCACGGAGTTCGTATCCCGGAGGCTCGCCACGTACGCTCCGCTTCTCTCGGGGCTGTCCATATCGCGCGACTGACCCCCGGCAGGTCCGCCGGCAACGCTTCCCGCAATCCGGGTGGAAGCCGAGCTGCGATCGCCTGAAGCGGCGTGTTCAATCCGCGAATCCAGTGGGAGTAGGAAACGGCGGCAGTAGCGTAGAGGTACCAGCCTAAGCTCGACCTCTTCCCACACCATGATCAGACAACGATGCCACCGTCTTCAGCGCGCCATCGAGCATGTCGCCTTTCTCGTCTTTCAGCGCAGCTTCGCGCAACCGCCTGATCCAGTCGGCAGCGTCATCGCGGCCCTTGACCAGATCGAGCGCCGACAGCACGCGGTCGAATTTGGACTGGGCGCGGAGGTGGGTGTCGCTGTAGCCCTTGATCAGCCGGCGGCAGTTCAGGATTTCGACGGCGAGCGCGTAATCCTGGGGCACATATCCAAGTGCCAATGCATACCACCGCTCCAGATGCGCCGTCTCCACCTTGTGGCGCAACAGGCGGCGGCGCCAGCGGCGCAGGCCGCCAATGAACCAGAGGACCGCAAAGCCGGCAAAGCTGTCGGTGCGGATGCGCCGGCCGTGATTGATGCGCCGGTCGAGAAAGCCGGCAAGTTTCGGTCGGTTCTCGATGTAGCTGCCCAACCCCGCCGGCAAGGTGCCGCAGAACTCCTCGATGCGCGGATGGAAATATTCGGTCACCTGCAGGATGGAGCCGTCCTTGACGCCCACCTCCTTGCGCACCCGCCGGTCACGCGTCGAACGTGTCTTGAGATCGGCGACGCGGATCATGTCGTCGTAGCACAGCGCGTTGGCCAGATGCTTGGCGGCAGCGATGGACAATGCATGGGCATGTTCAGCGCTATCCAGCGCGACCGCCTGGTCGAGCCGGTCGAGATACTCGCCGCCATAGGAGATGTCCTGGTAGTCGACGACCTTTCTCAGGCCCCGGAGCGCCATGTCGCGCACCGCCGCGGGCATCAGGTCGATGCGGGCGGCCAGCGCCTGCCAACCCTGCAGCAGGTTCTGCGGACCGCTCACGCGCCCTGCACCCGGAGCTGGTTCGACCGTGGCCGGTTCTGCCGGCTCTGGCGCGGGGACCGTCGTACCGCGCGCGCGGTCGTAGGCAACGGCGAAGGCAGCGAGGCTGGCTTTCGCGCCCCGGCCGCCGGCGCCGATCGCTTGCTCATAGCTTTCACGCTTGAACGGCAATGCGTCGGAGCCGGCCAGCGCGCCAAGCAGACTGGCCGAGATCATCGAGCCATTGTCGGCGGCGATCTTTTCCATGTCGAAAGCGACGAAGCGTTTCGATGCAGCTTCCGCCGTCGCGCGTACCTTGGAAGACGAGGCCCGGCCGTCACCCGGCTCGATCTTTTCCGACACCGCGGCAATGCGATGCGAAGAAGCAATGAGCGTGGTTCGATCGGGCGTGACGAAGCCCCTGATGATGGCGCGGCCGGCTTCCATCAGCTCGGCGGCGATCAGTATGTCGACGTCGCCCTGCGAAGGCGACAGGGCAAAGACCGGCAGCCGGCCGGTGTCGCGGGCCATCTCGACGTAATAGATCGTAGCGCCGGTGCGCTGGGCGACGCCGGCGACGGAGGTCGATTGCGCGACGTAACCATTGCGCTCGGCGACATCGGTGATCCAGTCGGCGAGCACACCGCCGCCCTGGCCACCGACCGCGAGCAAAGCGAGCTTGATCACCGGCTCGGTATCGGCGGCAGCGGATTTCGGACGCAAGGGCGAAGCCTGGTCAAGCATCGGCGAACGTCAACCTACGGCTCTCGCGGCGGCGCTGCATCAGGCCGATCACGGCGCGGCGAGCGCTTTCCAGGAAACGGTCCCAGCGGCCCGGATTGTGCACGACATCGGCGCGGTAGAAGGATGGGCACAGCACGGCGGCGTCCGCCACCTCGCCGCAATTGCCGCAGCCGACGCAGCTCTGGTCGATCGATGCCACCGGATCGTCACGCAAGGGATCGTCGAGCGATTTCACCGACAGCGACGGGCAGCCGGACAGCCGCATGCAGGCGTGGTCGCCGGTGCAGATGTCCTCGTCGACGCCGAATTTCGGCTTGACGACACGCGTCCCTCCCTTGATCGCCTTGTCGATCAGCGGCTTTTCGCGACGCTGGCGGTTGAGCATGCATTCGGAAGAGGCGACGATGACCTTTGGTCCCTTTTCCTCCGTCGTCAGCGCCTCGCGCAGCGTGTCCTGCATCTTGCCGACATCGTAGGTGCGGTCGATGTGGCGCAGCCATTTGACGCCCATGCCTTTCACCGCCTCGGTGATCGGATGTTTTGTCGACTTGGTCTTGTTGCCTGCGCGCGACGACAATATGTCCTGCCCGCCGGTCGCGGCGGAGTAAAAGTTGTCGACGATGACGATGACGCCGTCATTCTTGTTGAAGACCGCGTTGCCGATCGAGGAGGTCAGGCCGTTGTGCCAGAAGCCGCCATCGCCGACGAAAGAGATCGACCGGCGTTTGGCGTCGGGCGAATTGAAGGCTGAAGCCGAGGCCGGCCCGAGCCCGTAGCCCATGGTGGTGGCGCCAAGCTCGAAGGGCGGCATGATCGAGAACAAATGGCAGCCAATGTCGGAGGCGATGTGGTGCTTGCCGAGTTCCTGCTCGACCAGCTTGGTCGCGGCAAAGATCGGCCGCTCCGGGCAACCGATGCAGAAGCCCGGCGGACGGCCCGGCACGACGTTGATCAGATCAGCAGTGTCGACGCCGTCGCCGACCTTGTTGGGCGCGCGCACTTCACCCGGCAAGAGATGCGGGGCCTCGGCGCGCAGGAAGGAGCCGATGCCGTCGAGCATCACCTGGCCGGTATATTCCCCGGCCATCGGCAGATACTCCTTGCCGACCAGCCTGGTGCCGCGCCCGGCCTTGTGCAGCATGGCGGCAAAGGCTTGCTCGATGTAGTTGGGCTGGCCCTCCTCGACCACGAGCACCGCCTGCTTGCCTTCGCAGAAGGTGAGGAACTCGTCGTCGATCAGGGGATAGACGGCATTGAGCACATAGAGCGGCACATCCGTCTCGCCGTAGGTGTCGGCGAGGCCGAGACGCTGCAGCGCGCGGATGACCGAATTGTACATGCCGCCCTGCATGACGATGCCGACCGAGCCGTGGTCCGAGCCGAAGAATTCGTTGATCTTGTTCTTGGCGATGAACTCCACCGCCGCCGGCCAGCGCTTCTGCACCTTCTCCTTCTCGTGCAGGAAGGAGGCGGGCGGCAACACGATGCGGCCGGTGTCGCGGCGCGGCGCGTCGAGCGCATCGGCCACCGTCATCGGCGGGCGCTTGTTGTCCTTGGCGATGAAATGGCCGTGGACGTGGCAGCAGCGGATGCGCACCTGCAGCATCACCGGCGTATTGGACGCCTCGGATAGCTCGAAGCCATCCTCGACCGCCTTGACGATCGAAGGCAGGTTGGGGCGCGGGTCGAGCAGCCAGACCTGGCTTTTCATGGCGAAGGCATGGCTGCGCTCCTGCATGATCGAGGAACCCTCGCCATAATCCTCGCCGACGATGATCAGCGCGCCGCCGGTAACGCCACCGGAGGCAAGGTTGGCGAGCGCGTCGGACGCGACATTGGTGCCGACAGTCGACTTGAAGGTCGCCGCGCCACGGATCGGATAATGGACCGAGGCAGCGAGCATGGCGGTGGCGGTGGCTTCCGAGGCGCTCGCCTCGAAATGCACCCCGAGTTCGCCCAGAATGTCCTGTGCGTCGGCCAGCACGTCCATCAGATGGCTGATCGGCGCGCCCTGGTATCCGCCGACATAGCCGACGCCGCATTGCAGCAGCGCCTTGGTGATGGCGAGAATGCCTTCGCCGGCAAATTCCTCGCCATCGCCGAGCCTGAGTTTTTCGACTTCCTTGGCAAAAGACCGTTCGGCCATTTTTCCAACCTTCCGTTGCCGGCGGTGCGGCCGGCGCCTGCGTCTAGATGTCGTGCTTGCGAATGTTCTTCAGCATCTTCTGCAATGTGGCGATCAGAGCCGCGTATTCGGCGTCGTCGACATCGTCGAACATCGCCTCGAACGCATCATGCATGGCCGGCCAGGCGCGGGTGAACTCGGCGCGGCCGTCATCGGTCAGGAAGACATGGCGGATGCGGCTGTCGGTGACGCCTTGCTCGCGCCGCACGAAACCTTGCCCTTCCAACGTGTCGAGCGTGCGGCTCAATGTCGACTGCTCGATGACGGTGTAGACCGAGAGGTCGTTGACGGTGACGCCGTCGGTGACCGACAGCACGGCCAGCGTGCGGACCTGCGGAATGGTCAGGCCCTGCTTGCGGAAATCGTCGCGCAAGGTGGCGTTGTAGCGCCCCATGATGCGGTTCATCAGATAGGGCGCGAATTGCTGCAGGCCGATCTGGCCAAGCGTCGAAATGCGCTGGCGCTTTTCCGGAACCTTCTGCTCCATCAAAGCCTCCCCGCCAGCAGAAAACCGGAACCGCCGCCGAGGCCCGCGCCCGGATGGGTGGACGCGCCGATGTGATAGAGGTTTTTGATGCCGGTCTGGTGGTTGCGGCTGGTCTTGAATGGGCGCCACAGGAACGACTGGTCGAGGGTCGAGGACCCGCCATAAGGATCACCGCCGACCAGATTGATGTTCATCGCTTCCAGATCGGCCGGCGAATAGGCGCGGCGCGCAATCACGCTGCCCTTGAAGCCATCGATGTGGCTGGCGAGAATGGTTTCGACGCGGTCGGCGTAGGCTTCACGCAGCGCCTCGGTCCATTGTCCGTCAGCCGGCGTCTGCAGCTTGCCGGCGGCGTCACCCTTGATGTGCCGGGGCGCCTCGGGCAGTTGCAGCCACAGGATCGCCTTGCCTTCCGGGCAGCGCGATGGATCGAGCGCATGCGGCTGGCCGACGCAGATGGTCGGCACTTCCGGCAGCATCCCGCGCGCCGCCTCGTTGCAGGCTTTCGAGACGCCATCGAGCCCCGGCGTCAGGTGCAGCAGCGCCACCTTGTCGAGGCCTTCGCCGCGCCATGCCGGCGGCTTGGCCAGCGCATAGTGGATCTGGAAATTGCCTTTGCCGTAGCGATATTTCTGTGTCGCCTCGACCTCGGCTTTGGGAGCATCCGCGCCGAGCAGCCGGCCGTAAAGCTGCGTCGGCGTGACCGAGCAGATGACGCTCTTGTTTGCTGTAATCGTTTCGTCGGATGCCAGCCGCACGCCGGTCGCGCGGCCACCGCTCTGGACGATCGAGGCGACATCGGCGCCGGTGCGGATTTCGCCGCCGCGTTCACGGATCAAGGCTTCGAAGGCGGCGAGCAGGTTCTTCGCCCCGCCCTTGACGATCGGCGCGCCGGCCGCTTCCAGCGCGAAGGCAATGACCTTGGCGATCTGCCCTGAGAAAGCATCTTCCGGTCCAAGCCCGGCATGCAGCACCCAGGGCGCCCACAGCGCGCGGATTGTCTCGGACTGATAGGTGCTTTCCAACCAGCTGCGCGCCGGCACCAGTGCCTCACCCAGAAAAGCGGCAAGGCCACGCGGGCTGCGCCGCCAGGCATCGCCGGCCAACAGCTTGGCTGTCGGATAAGACCACAGGCTGCCGCCGAGCAGGCCGAACAGCAGGCCGGCATTGCGCTCGATGCTGCCGACATCGTCGGCGTGCCGGTCGCCATCGCCGGGGGCGATCGCATTGATTGCAGCGACGTTGGCGGCGCGGTCGGTGGTGAGCACGGCATGGCTGCCGTCCGGCCGCAGCACGCCGGTTGGCGTGCCGGTGTGACAGAACTCCAGCCCGTGCCGCGCGAGATCGCTGCCCAATGCCGCAAAGGCCGGCGAGGTGATGAACAGCACGAAGGTGGTCGCCATCACGTCATGGATGAAGCCGGGCGCGGTGATCTCCTCGGTACGCATGCAGCCGCCGATGCGGTCGTTGCGCTCGAGGACGAGCACCTTCGCGCCCTTGCCGCCAAGCATCGCCGCGCAGACCAGCGCGTTGATGCCGCTGCCAACGATGATGTGATCCGGCTGGCTCACCTCAGCGTGCTTTCTCAGCCTTTCGACACCAGCGCCAGCGCGCGGATCGGGCTGCCGGTGCCATGTTCGATCTTGAGCGGTGCGGCGATCAGGATGGCGCCTTTTGGCGGCAACTGGTCGAGGTTGCAGAGGCTGGCAAGGCCATAGCGGTTGGCCTTGTGCATCAGCGTGTGCGCCGGGAATGGCGGCTCCATGCCGCCGGCCTTGCCGGCATCGGTGCCGATCGTCTCCGAGCCCCAGCCCTTGATGTCCTTGCTGATCAGATACTGGATGGCTTCGGCCGTCGGACCTGGCGTATGCGGGCCGGTCTCATTGGCGTTGAGGAACTCAGCCTCCGAACCATTGCGCTTGTACCAGTCGGTGCGCATCACCACCCACTCGCCAGGGCTGATGGCGCCATGCTTGGCCTCCCACGCCTTGATGTGGTCGACGGTGAGCAGGAAATCGTGATCGGCGGCGGCTTCCTTCGAGCAGTCGATGACATTGACCGGGCCGACGAAGTTCTGCGCCGGAATGGTGTCGGTGGCGCCGTCCGGATAATCCTTGCCGCTGATCCAATGCTGCGGCGCATCGAAATGCGTGCCCGAATGCTCCCCAAGCTTCAGCCAGTTCCATGCCCACCACGGGCCGTTCTTGTCATAACGGGAGATGTTATGGATCTCGACCTTTGGCGTGTCGACGGCAAGCTCCGGCGGCAGCTTGATAAGAGGCGTGTCGGGTCCGAGTTGCGCAGAGAGGTCGACCACCCTGATGGCGCCTGAAAGCAGCTGGCCGGCGACTTCGCCGAGGAGTTTTTGCGTGTCCATGGTCTGAAGTTCCCTCTTTATGGTGAAGATCAAGGCTCGTCTCGGCCCTTAATATCCTACTAGACGAAAACATATGCATCTGCAATTATCTTTAAGCATAAAGGAAATGGGAACGGGGCGTGAGCGAGTTTGACGCCATATTCGTCGGGGCGGGCCACAACAGTCTGGCATGCGCCGCGCATCTCGCGCTCAAAGGCTGGAAAACCGGGATTTTCGAGCGCAGCGCAGCAATCGGTGGCGCCGTCCAGACCCACGAATACACGCTTCCCGGCTTCCGGCACGATTTCGGTGCAATGAGTCTGAGCCTGTTCGCCGGCTCCGCCTTCCACCGGAAATATGCAAATGAATTGAAAGCACAGGGTCTTGAGTTCGCGCCGGTCGCCGACTGTTTTGCCAGCGCCTTCCCGGACGGACGCTGGTTCGGCGTCAGCAACGATCTGGAAAAAACCACCGGCCGCATGGCCGCTTTCTCCGCCGCCGATGCCGCGACCTGGCGTAGACTGGTCGCCGCCTTTCCGGGTGAAGCCGAGCACCTGTTCCGGCTGCTGGGATCGCCGATGAGTGCGCGTGCGCTTGCCGGCACCGCCTGGAACCTGTGGCGCAAGAAAGGCATGTCCGGCGCGCTCGATACGGGACGGCTGCTGTTGTCATCGCCTCGCGCCTGGCTGGAGGAAAATTTCGAGTCCGCGCATGTGCGGGCAACGCTTGCCACCTGGGGCATGCATCTCGACTTCGCCCCCGACATCGCCGGCGGCGCCGTATTCCCCTATCTTGAATCGATGGCCAACCAGAGCTTCGGCATGGTGCTGGGCAAGGGTGGCGCCGACACCATCATCCGCGCGTTGTCGGGCATGGTGGCGTCGGCCGGCGGCACGATCGTCACCGGGGCGGAAGTTGCCGAGATCACCGTTGCCGGGGGCAAGGCATCTGGGGTGCGACTCGCTTCAGGTGAGACACATACGGCCACCAAGGCAGTGATTGCCGGCGTCGCGCCCAGGGCGCTGACCGGCAGGTTGCTGCCCACCGGTTCCGGCGACACCGGCTTCGACACGGCTATGCAGAAATTTCGGCACGCGCCGGGCACGATGATGATCCATCTGGCGCTCGACGACCTGCCGGACTGGCGCGCCGGGGCCGAGCTGCGGCAGTTCGCTTATGTGCATCTGTCGCCGTCGCTCGACGCGATGTCGCGCACCTATCAGCAGGCGATGGCGGGCATGCTGCCGGACGAACCGGTGCTGGTCGTCGGCCAGCCGACCGCGATCGATCCGTCGCGCGCGCCTCAGGGCAAACATGTGCTGTGGGTGCAGGTGCGCATGCTGCCTGCCGAAATCCTGGGCGATGCGGCAGGCAGGATCGCTCACGCGCATTGGGATCAGGTCAAGGATGCCTACGCCGAGCGCGTGCTCGACATCATCGAGACCTACGCGCCCGGCCTGCGTACAAAAATCCTCGGCCGCGCGGTGTTCTCACCCATCGACCTCGAGCGCGAGAATCCCAATCTCGTCGGCGGCGACCAGGTCTGCGGCAGCCACCATCTGGCACAGAATTTCCTGTTCCGCCCGGCGCGCGGTTATGCCGGCTGGAACACGCCGGTCGGCAATCTGCATCTCATAGGCGCCGCGACATGGCCCGGCGCCGGCACCGGCGCGGCCTCCGGCTTCATGCTCGCGCAACAGCTTGGCGGGAGGTAGCTCGGAAGATTTCAGGAAGGCGACGAGAGGCAAGGCGCTGCTGCCCACGAAGCCCGGATCGATAAACTGATAGTGCCGCGCAAAGACAACAAAACCAACAAGGGGAACGACCATGACAATCAACAGACGAGAATTGCTGGGATACAGTGCCGCGGCACTTGGGGTGGCGGCGATCGGCCTGCCTGAGATCGCCAAGGCGGCAGCGGGCGAGCTGACCATCGCCTACAACGTCAATCTGCCGTCCTGGGATCCGACCACCGGACCTTCGGCCGTCAACCCGACGATCCAGGGTCTCTACCAGTCGGTGTTCGACCAGTTCATTCCGCAAAAGCCGGACCTGTCCTTTGCGCCTGGCCTGCTCACCGAATGGGGCTGGAACGAGGATCGCACCAAGGTGACGATGACGGTGCGCGAAGGCGTGACCTGGCATGACGGCTCGCCCTTCACGCCCGAGGACGTGGTCTGGTCGCTGCAGCGGGCGGGCGACGAAAAGACCGGCAATCCGATCCAGTTCGTCTGGAAGAACGTCAACAATTTCAAGATCGACGGCAACAAGATCACCGGCGACGTCGTGCAGTTCGATCCGGTCTACTTCAAATGGATGTCGTTCCTGACCGGCTACATCCTGCCGAAGGCCTATTACGAGAAGGTTGGCGCGGAAGGTTTCGAGAAGGCGCCGATCGGCACCGGCCCGTACATGGTGGAAAAATTCGAGCGAAATGCTTTCCTCCGACTGAAGGCCAACCCGCACTATTGGGGCGACAAGCCGGCCTTCGAGAATGTGACGATCAAGTTCGTCACCGACGCGGCGAGCCGCGTTGCCGAGATCGAATCCGGTTCCTCGCAGGTGACGCTGGAGGTCCCCTATGAAGAGTATGACCGGCTGATCGCCAAGGACGGGCTTGCCGGCTCGTGCAAGCCTGTTTCCGACATCGGCATGATCTTCTTCAATGACATTGAAGCGATGCTGGACAAGAACGTCCGCCAGGCCGCTGTCATGGCTGTGGACAAGGAGCTTCTGGTCAAACGGCTGCTGCGCGGCTATGGCCAGCCGATCGCTACGCTGGAGACCCCGGAGTACACGGCCTTCGATGCCTCGATCAAGGTCGAGCACAATCCTGAAAAGGCCAAGGAGCTGCTCGCGGCTTCCGGCTATTCGCCGGAAAAACCGGTCAAGTTCACCATCCAGACGACCAAGGGCTTCAAGCCCAAGGATTATGAGATGATCCAGGCAATCGTCGGCATGTGGCGCAAGGTCGGCATCGAGGCGACGATCGAGGTCTACGAGATCGCCAAGCACTATGAACTGCGCGCCGCCGACAAGCTGGCGCCGGCCGCCTTCTACAATTGGGGCAATGCCATCGGCGATCCGACAACGTCGACTGGTTTTGCCATGTATGGGCCGAGCCCGCATTCGGTGTGGGACAGCCAGGACCTGATCGACATGATCAATCCGCTCTGGGGCGAGAAGGACGAGGCCAAGCGCATCGCCGGCTGGAAGGCTGTCGACAAGTATATCGCCGAGCAGGCCTATGTGCTGCCGCTGATTCAGTATGCGCAACCGGTCGTGCATGCCAAGGGCGTCAACGTGGTGCAGCATGTGTCCGGCGCGCTGCTGCCGGCGCTGATGACCCCGGCCTGATATCGGCTTGTGGGCGCCACCCTTCGCTGAGCGGCCCCCTCATCCGGCCCTTCGGGCCACCTTCTCCCCGCTGGGAAGAAGAGACCAGCTCAGCTGTCCGTGACCTCTTCTCCCCTCGGGGAGAAGGTGGCCGCGAAGCGGACGAATGAGGGGGCTCTTCGTTAGAAACGCACTGGGCCAACACCAGAATGCTCCTGCAACGATTCCTGATCCGTCTGCTTACGATGCTGATCACGCTGTTCGGCGTGGCTGTCGTCGTCTTCGTCGTGATCCGCGTCGCGCCTGGTGACCCGATCGCCATGATGCTGCCCCCCGGTGCGACAGATGCCGACATCGACCGGCTGCGTGCACTCTACGGGCTCGACAAGACCATCGTGCAGCAATTCTTCATCTGGCTGTCCGGCGTCGTCAGGGGCGATTTCGGCACCTCGATTTCGCTCAGGCAAGATGTGCTCAGCCTTGTCTTCAATCGTTTGCCGGCAACGCTGGAACTTGCCATCATCGCGCTCGTCATGGCGGTTGTGCTCGGCGGCACGACGGCGATCCTCGGAGCCCGCGAGCGCGGCACGGCGGTCGAAGCCGGCATCGATATCGCCAGCGGCGCCGCCCTTTCCATTCCCGATTTCCTGTGGGGCCTCGTGCTGATCCTTTTGTTTGGCGTGCTGGTGCCGATCTTCGATATCTCCGGCCGCGTGTCGCCGCAGCTCGATCTGCCCTTCGTCACCCAGTTCTATTTCTTCGAGAGCTTGCTTCGGCTGCGCTTCGACCTGACCTGGGATCTGCTGAAACACATGCTGATGCCGGCAGTAGCCTTGGCATTGCCGCTGGCGGCAATCATCGCGCAGTTGCTGAAACAGTCGCTGAAGGAAGTGCTTGACCTCGACTATGTCGTGCTGGCCCGGGTGAAGGGGTTTTCGGAAACGCAGGTTATCCTGCGCGAGGCGCTGAAGAACGCTGCCTTGCCGACACTGACTCTCGTCGGCGTCCAGTTCACCTTCCTTGTCGGCGGCACGGTCATCGTCGAGCGGCTGTTTTCCTACGAAGGGCTCGGCAACATGGCGATCGATGCCGTCATCAACCGCGACCTGCCGCTGATCCAAGGCATCGTGCTGGTGTTCGCGCTGCTGTTCGTGCTGATCAATCTTGGCGTCGACATGATGTACGCGCTGCTCAATCCGAGGCTGCGCCATGGATGAGGCACGCATCGCCCGGCGCGGACTCGGCCCGAGGCTGTGGCTGGCCGGCGGCTGGCTGCTGCTGGCGCTGCTGGCCGCGATCTTCGCGCCGCTGGTCGCACCGCAGGACCCGCTGGCGCAAGACCTGATGCTGGAACGGCTGCCGCCATTCTGGATGAGTGGTGCGGAATCCGGCTATTGGCTGGGCACCGACAGCCTCGGCCGCGATCTCCTCTCCCGGCTGATCTTCGGCGGCCGTATCGCCTTCATCGTCGCTTTCGCGGCGGCGATCGCCGCCTGCCTTGTCGGCTCGACGCTCGGACTGGTCGCCGGCTATTTCGGCGGCTGGGCCGACCGCATCATTTCACGCATCGTCGACGTCTGGATGGCATTCCCGCCGGTGCTGTTCGCCATCCTGCTGGTCGCGGTGCTCGGCACCGGCCTCAGTTCCGTCATCCTCGCCATCGTCATAATCGACTGGACGCGCTTTTGCCGGGTGATCCGCGCCGAAGCGATGGGCCAGTCGCGCATGGACTATGTCGAGAACGCCCGCATCGCCGGCTATGGCCGCATCGGCATCATGCTGCGCGAGGTGCTGCCCAATGTGGTGCCGTCCATCGTGGCACTGCTGTCGCTGGAGATGGGCATCGCCGTCATCGTCGAGGCCATCCTGTCCTTCGTCAATCTGTCGATCTCGACCGACGATCCGACCTGGGGCGGCATCATCGCCGAGGGCCGGCTGTCGATCCATCAGGCCTGGTGGGTGCTGGTGTTTCCGCTTGTCACGCTGATCCTCACCGTGCTGTCGTTCAGCCAGTTCGGTGAGGCGCTGAAGACACGCTTCGATCCGGTGCTGCGATGAGCGCTTGCCTGGATATTGCCAATCTGAGCGCCGTGCTGCCGAATGGCCAGCGCGTGCTGCGCTCGGTGTCGCTCTCCGTGCAGCCGGGTGAGGTGCGTGCTCTTGTTGGCGAGAGCGGCGCCGGCAAGACGATGATCGGCAAGGCGGTGCTGGGTGTGCTGCCGTCAAGCGTGCGCATCGTCGAAGGCGCCATGCAGCTCGAAGGCCAAGACCTCGGCAGGCTGCAGCCCAAGGCAAGGCGCACGCTGATCGGCGCTCGCACGGCGCTGATCCCGCAAGATCCGTTGACTGCGCTCAACCCGTCGCGCCGCATCGGTCCGCAGATGACTGACCGGCTGGTGCGCATTCTCGGCTGGAACGGTGACAAGGCGTACAAGCGTATCCGGCAATTGTTGGATGAGGTGCAGATCCGCGATCCCGACCGGGTGCTGAAATGCTATCCGCATGAACTCTCCGGCGGCATGCGCCAGCGTGTGCTGATCGCCGCCGCCTTCGCCGCCGAGCCACGGCTGATCGTTGCCGACGAGCCGACAACCGCGCTCGACGTTACCGTGCAAAAGCAGATCCTGCGACTGATCGCCGAGCTGCAGCGCGAGCATGGCACCGCGATCCTGTTCGTCACCCACGATCTCGGCGTCGTTGCAAAGATCAGCCAGCAAGTGTCTGTGCTCTACGCCGGCAAGGTGGTGGAAGAGGCTGACACAGCCGCTCTCTTCGCCGCGCCTGAGCATCCCTATACGCGGGCATTGATGGCCGCTACGCCGCGCTACACGGATCCCTTTGCCTCGCTGAAGCCGGTGGATGAGACGGTGCTGGCAGGACTCGCTGCGGAGATCGCCGCCTCCGACCAGGCGTGGAGAGGGCCGCATGGTTGAGCCGCTGTTTTCCGTGCGCGGGCTGAAGGTGGCGCTAGCCGACATGACCCGCAAGCCGCTGATCGGGCGCGCGCCGCTGGCCGAGATTTTGAGAGGCCTGGATTTCGATTTGCCGAGGGGCTTGGTGACCGGCATCGTCGGTGAATCCGGGTCCGGAAAATCGACGCTCGGCCGCACGCTTGTCAGACTTCTGGAGCCGAGCGTCGGCAGCATCCATTTCGAGGGCCGCGATATCGCCCATCTGCCGGATGCCGAGCTGCGACCTCTGCGCCGCCACCTGCAGATGATCTTCCAGGACCCGATGTCGTCGCTCAACCCGCGTCGCACCATCGCCGGCATCATTGCCGCGCCGCTCAAGCAGAATGGGCTTGGCGACAGGCTCAAGGAACGCGTCGCCGAGGCATTGCATCGCGTCGGCCTGCCGCAAAGCTTCGCTAGTCGCTATCGTCATGAACTGTCGGGCGGGCAGCGCCAGCGCGTCGGAATTGCGCGCGCGTTGGCGCTTTCGCCGAAATTCGTGCTGGCCGACGAGATCGTCTCCGGCCTCGACGTATCGACGCAGGCGCAGATCCTCACCCTTTTGGAGAGACTGGCCGCGGAGATGGGGCTGACGGTCGCCTTCATCAGCCACGACCTGTCGGTCATCCGGCGGCTGTGCCAACAAGTGATCGTCATGCGCGAGGGCAGGATCGTCGAGGCGAGCGCCACCGATGCGCTGTTCGACAATCCCAGGAAGACCTACACGCGCGACCTGCTTGCCGCCATCCCACTGCCTGAGATCGACGCGGACTGGTTGCGGCCAGCAACGAAAGCGCCGGCATAGGACTGTTCACCCACCACGCCGAACAGCGGGCTTCGGACGTGCATGAGGGCAAAATCAGCCCGCGAACGGAGGGTAATATGAATTACGCAGCCCGCGGCACGATGCTTGCCGCGATCCTGTTCTGCTCGATGGGAACGGCTTCGGCCGATGCGATCCCGGGGATGCGCGGCCACGACCACACCGGCATCACGGTGCCCGACATGAAGCAGGCAGTCGACTTCTTCACCGAAGTCGTCGGCTGCAAGAAGGCGATGTCGTTCGGTCCGTTCGCGGATGACAAGGGCACCTTCATGCAGGATCTTCTGGGCGTCGATCCGAAGGCTGTCATCGAGCAGGTCACCATGGTGCGTTGCGGCTATGGCTCGAATATAGAGCTGTTCAAATACACCGCGCCCGACCAGAAGGATTTGACGCCGAAGAACAGCGATATCGGCGGCTTCCACATTGCATTGTACGTCGATGATGTCGCCGCGGCCAAAGCCTATCTCGACGGCAAGGGCGTGAAGACGCGGATGGGGCCGCTGCCGGTCAAGGAAGGTCCGGCGGCCGGCCAGACCATTCTCTATTTCCAGGCGCCATGGGGGCTGCAGCTGGAGGCGATCAGCTATCCCGACGGGATGGCCTATGAGAAAGGTGCCGAGACTGTGCTGTGGAGCCCGAAGAACCCGGAGAAGTGATTTCCAGAGCGCGCTTTCGGGGCCAACCCGCAGGCGCGCCACCCGTGTTCAGCAATCGTTCCAACATGAAACTTTAAGCTTGAAATATTTCATCTCCGGCGCGATACTTGAGATGCAGCAAGCGAAGAGGAGATCGCACGGATGAAGGTTGCGGTTCTCGGTGGCGGACCAGCCGGCCTCTACTTTGCCATTTCAATGAAGCTGCGGGACGCCGCCCACAAGGTCACGGTGTTCGAGCGCAACCGCGCCGACGATACCTTCGGCTGGGGCGTCGTGCTGTCGGCCGAAACACTCGACAACCTTGCCAAAAACGACCCGGTCAGCGCTGTCTGGATCAAGAAGCATTTCGCCTATTGGGACGACATCGCCGTCATCCATGACGGCGTGCGCACGGTCTCGTCGGGCCACGGTTTCTGTGGCATCGGCCGCAAGCGGCTTCTGATCCTGCTGCAGCGACGCGCGCGCGAACTTGGCGTGAGGCTGATGTTCGAGAGCGATATCGCCGACCCTCAGCCCTATATGGAGACGCATGATCTGGTCGTCGCCGCCGATGGGCTGAACTCAAGGGCGCGCAACACCTTCGTCGAAGTCTTCAAGCCCGACATCGACACCCGCAAATGCAAATTCGTCTGGCTCGGCACCAACCAGAAATTCGACGACGCCTTCACCTTCATCTTCGAGAAGACCGAGCATGGCTGGGTGTGGGCGCACGCCTATCAATTCGACAGCGAGACAGCGACCTTCATTGTCGAGTGCAGCGAACAGACCTGGGCTGCCTTCGGCTTCGGCGCCATGTCGCAGCAGGAATCCATCGCCGTCTGCGAGCGCATCTTTGAGAAACATCTCGGCGGCCACGCGCTGATGACCAATGCCAATCACATCAGAGGTTCGGCCTGGATCAATTTCCCGCGCGTGCTGTGCGAACGCTGGTCCTACAAGAACCTGGCTCTGATGGGCGACGCGGCGGCCTCGGCACATTTCTCGATCGGCTCCGGCACCAAGCTCGCATTGGAAAGCGCGGTGGCGCTGGCCGAATATGTCAAAACCGAACCGGACCTCGACGCCGCCTTCCGCAAGTATGAGGATGCGCGCCGCACCGAGGTGCTGAAGCTGCAGTCGGCGGCGCGCAATTCGCTGGAGTGGTTCGAGGAGGTCGAGCGCTATCTCGGCCTTGATCCGGTGCAGTTCAATTATTCGCTGCTGACCCGCTCGCAGCGCATCAGCCACGAGAATTTGCGGCTGCGCGATGCCAAATGGCTTGAAAGCGCCGAGGAATGGTTCCAGCGCCAGGCGGGGGCAGGCGGCAACAGGCAGCGCCGGGCGCCGATGTTCGCGCCGTTCAAGCTGCGCGACATGCAGCTCAACAACCGCATCGTTGTTTCGCCGATGGCGCAATACAAGGCAGTCGATGGCTGCCCGACCGACTGGCATTTCGCCCACTATGCCGAGCGTGCCAAGGGCGGCGCCGGGCTTGTCTATATCGAGATGACCTGCGTCAGCCCGGAAGGACGCATCACGCCCGGTTGTCCCGGCTTCTATGCGTCCGAACATGAGGTGGCGTGGAAGCGGCTGGTCGATTTCGTCCACACCGAGACCGAGGCTAAAATCTGCGCCCAGATCGGGCACTCCGGGGCCAAGGGCTCGACCCGTGTCGGCTGGGAGGGCACCGACGTGCCGCTCTCCTCGGGCAATTGGCCGGTCATGGCAGCCTCGGCGATTGCATGGTCGCCGCAAAACCAGGTGCCGAAAGCCATGGACCGCGCCGATATGGATTTGGTGCGCGACCAATTCGTGGCCTCCACCGAAATGGCCGATCGTTGCGGCTTCGACATGCTGGAGATCCACGCCGCGCATGGCTATTTGCTGTCGTCCTTCATCACGCCGGTCACCAACCAGCGTACGGATGAGTATGGCGGTTCGCTGGAAAATCGCATGCGCTATCCCCTGGAAATCTTCCATGCGGTGCGCGCCGCCTGGCCGGCGCGAAAGCCGATTTCGGTGCGCATTTCGGCCAATGATTGGGTCGGCATGGAGGGTGTGACGCCGGCCGATGCGGTGGAGATCGCGCGAATGCTGCATGAAGCCGGCGTCGACATATGCGACGTCTCGGCAGGTCAGACCTCGATTGCCGCCAAGCCTGTCTATGGCCGAATGTTCCAGACGCCGTTCTCGGACCGCATCCGCAACGAGGTCGGCATGGCGACGATGGCGGTCGGCAACATCTACGAGCCGGATCATGTCAATTCGATCCTGATGGCCGGCCGCGCCGACCTGGTGGCCCTGGCACGGCCGCATCTCGCCGATCCCTACTGGACGCTGCATGCCGCCGTGACGCTCGGTGATCGTGGTGTCAAATGGCCGGATCCCTATCTGCCCGGACGCGACCAGATCTACCGGCTGGCCGAGCGCGATGCGGCGGCGGGGCTGAAAGTATGACGACGGCCTCGGCGATCCCCGGCAAGCATGCTTTGGTCACCGGCGGCGGCTCCGGCGTCGGCCGGGCCATCGCGCTCGTGCTGGCCGAGGCCGGCATAGAGGTGACCATATGCGGGAGGCGCGACGCCGAGCTTGCCAAGTTGGCCGGCGAGAACGACCGCATCCACGCCATGTCAGCCGATGTCACCGACGAGGCGGCGATGATTTCGCTCTACGCGCAAGCGGAAGCCGTGCGCGGCCCGTTCGACATCGTCGTCGCCAATGCCGGCATGGCCGGCAGCACGCCGGCGCACAGGACCTCGCTTGCCGACTGGCAGCGGACGCTCGACGTCAATCTGACCGGCGCCTTCCTGACGGTGAAGCCGGCGCTGGCCGGCATGGCCGCGCGCAAGGCGGGCCGGATCGTCTTCGTCGCCTCGACCGCAGGGCTGAAAGGCTACGCCTATGTCGCGCCCTACGTGGCGGCCAAGCATGGGGTGGTCGGGCTGATGCGGGCACTGGCGGCCGAGACGGCGAAATCCGGCGTGACCGTCAACGCCGTTTGCCCGGGCTTCGTAGAGACCGGCATGCTGGAGGAGTCCATTCAGCGCGTCGTCGAAAAGACCGGCCGCTCAGTCGAGCAGGCGCGGGCGAGCCTTGCCTCGACCAACCCGCAAGGCCGTTTCATCCAGCCGCAGGAAGTTGCCTCAGCGGTGCTCTGGCTGTGCGGCGATGCGGCTGCGTCGATTACCGGACAAGCAATTTCGATCTCAGGAGGCGAAACATGGTAGCCGGCCCATTGCCCGCGCCGTCGGGACCCGGCAAGGACCGGCTGCGTCTCTGGATCAGGCTGCTGCGCGCCTCGCGCACGATCGAAGCGGAGCTGCGCGAGCGCCTGAAGAAGGAATTCGATACGACGCTGCCGCGTTTCGACGTCATGGCCGCCCTCTACCGCGCGCCGGAAGGCATGCTGATGAGCGATCTGTCGCGCTTCCTGCTGGTATCCAACGGCAATGTCACCGGCATCGTCGACCGGCTTGTTTCGGAAGGGGTGGTCGCGCGCGCGCGCCGCAATGGCGATCGCCGCACATCCATGGTGCGACTGACCGACGAGGGTTCCAAATCTTTTGCCGCAATGGCCGCGGCGCATGAGGGTTGGATCGGAGAATTGCTGGCCAAGGTCAGCGAGGAGGATGCGCGCCGGCTGACCGGCATGCTGACCTCGTTCCGCAGCAACTGGGAGGGACGCGAATGAGTTCGATGGCCGGCCTCAAGCCGAAGCACTTCCTTTGGGAAGTCGAAGGCAGGATCGCCAAGGTGCGGCTCGACCGGCCGGAGCGCAAGAATCCGCTGACCTTCGACAGCTATGCGGAACTGCGCGACACGTTCCGCGATCTCGTCTATGCCGACGACGTCGACGCCGTGGTGTTCCTGCCCAATGGCGGCAATTTCTGCTCGGGCGGCGATGTCCACGACATTATCGGCCCATTGGTCAAGATGGACATGAAGGAATTGCTCGCCTTCACCCGCATGACCGGCGATTTCGTCAAGGCGATGCTCAACTGCGGCAAGCCGATCATCGCGGCGGTCGACGGTGTCGCGGTCGGCGCCGGCGCCATCATCGCCATGAGCGCCGACATCCGCATCGCCACGCCGGAGGCCAAGACCGCTTTCCTGTTCACCCGCGTCGGCCTTGCCGGCTGCGACATGGGCGCCTGCGCGATCCTGCCGCGCATCATCGGCCAGGGCCGTGCCGCCGAATTGCTCTACACCGGCCGCACGATGACGGCAGCGGAAGGCGAGCGCTGGGGCTTCTACAACAGGCTGGTCGATGCCGCAGTGCTCGAGGCCGACGCGCTCGAGATGGCGGCGCGCATCGTCTCGGGTCCGACCTTCGCGCACGGCATCACCAAGACGCAGCTCAACCAGGAATGGTCGATGGGCCTCGACCAGGCGATCGAAGCGGAAGCGCAGGCGCAGGCGATCTGCATGCAGACGCGTGACTTCGAGCGCGCCTACAAGGCCTTCCTCGCCAAGGAGAAACCGGTGTTCGAGGGCAATTGATGGCTGACAAGAGTTTCCTCAACTGGCCGTTTTTCGAAGACCGGCATCGCGAACTCGCCGAACGCCTTGATGCCTGGTGCGCCAGGAACCTGCCCGTCGATCACCACGACGTCGATGCCGCCTGCCGCGAGCTGGTGGCGAAACTTGGCAGCGACGGCTGGCTGAAGCCGACGGCGCTCGATACCGACAATCCGGGACCGCTCGATGTCCGCACCTTGTGCATCACGCGCGAGACGCTGGCGCGCCATGACGGGTTGGCCGACTTCGCCTTCGCCATGCAGGGGCTCGGCACCGGCGCGCTCAGCCTGTTCGGCACACCCGACCAGCAGCAATGGCTGGCAAAGACCAGGGCCGGCAAGACGATTTCCGCCTTCGCGCTTTCGGAGCCACGCTCCGGGTCGGATGTCGCCAACACCGAAATGACGGCGAGCCGCGATGGCGACTTCTATATCCTCAGCGGCGAGAAGACCTGGATTTCCAATGGCGGCATTGCCGATCTCTACGTCGTCTTTGCCCGCACCGCCGAGGCACCGGGTGCCAAGGGACTTTCCGCCTTTCTCGTACCCGCTGATACCAAGGGGCTTGGCATTGCCGAGCGCCTTGAAGTGATCGCGCCGCATCCGCTGGCGCGGCTTTCCTTCGATCAGGTCCGGGTGCCGGCTTCGGCGCTGATCGGCAAACCGGGAGACGGCTTCCGCATCGCCATGTCGGTGCTTGACGTGTTCCGCTCCACGGTCGGCGCGGCGGCACTCGGCTTTGCCCGCCGGGCGCTGGACGAAAGCATCAGCAGGGTGGCCGAGCGCAAACTTTTCGGCGCGCCGATGGCAGAGCTGCAGATGGTGCAAGGCCATATCGCCGACATGGCGCTGGACATCGATGCCGCAGCGCTGCTGGTCTACCGCGCTGCCTGGACCAAGGACATGGGCGCGGCGCGTGTCACCCGCGAGGCGGCGATGGCCAAGCTGTTCGCCACCGACAAGGCGCAAGAGGTGATCGACAAGGCTGTGCAGCTGCATGGGGGGGACGGCGTCCGCAAGGGCCATATCGTCGAGAGCCTCTATCGCGAGATCCGCGCGCTACGCATCTACGAGGGCGCATCCGATGTGCAGAAGGTGGTGATCGCACGGCAGGTGATGGGCGCGGCCTGACGGCGACGTATTTGATTTTGAGATTTGGTTTTTAAGAATACCGGGGAGGCTTGAAAATGCACGAGATCCTGCAGCCGGAGGGCTGGGCGAAACCGGTCGGCTACGCCAACGGCATTGCTGCGCGCGGCAGGCTCGTCTTCGTGGGCGGACAGGTCGGCTGGAACGGGCAGTGCCAGTTCGAGACCGACGATTTCGCCGGCCAGGTGCGGCAGACGCTGCAAAACATCGTCGCCGTGCTGGCGGAAGCCGGCGCGGAGCCACGGCACATCACCGCGATGACCTGGTATTTCACCGACAAGGCCGAATATCTCGGCAATCTCAAGGGTATAGGCGAGGCCTATCGCGAGGTGATCGGCCGGCATTTCCCAGCGATGGCCGCCATGCAGGTGGTGGCGCTAGTGGAAGATCGCGCCAAAATCGAAATTCAGGCAACCGCCGTCATTCCGGATTAACGAATTCGTTATTCCCGGATTGATCAGCAGCGCAGCCCCGCCCGCTTCAGCAGAGGAAATACGTGGTCGCAGAAATAGGGCAGTTCCTGGGTGTAGTTGACGAACGACAGCGCGATGCCCTGGTAGCCATGCCCGGCGATTGCCGCCATCTCGGCGGCAATCGTCTCCGGCGTTCCAACCAGCGGGTAGGTGCCGGCGCCGCCGGCGAAACGCTGCCGGTAGCGGTCATAGGCATGCGGGTCATGCGACTGCGAGAACTCCTTCTTGCCTGCCATATGAGCATCGACCGCATCGTGGTCGACCAGATCGACGGCATAGCGCGTGTAGTAGGCCTGCGCCTCTTCCATGGTTGGACGGCAGACGACATGCGCCACCGTGTAGACGCCGACGTTGCGGCCAACCTTGTCGGCCCGCTCGCTGATGTCGGCGACATGCTTGCCGGCATCGCTCATTTCCGAAAAGGTCGTGAACAGATAATCGCATCGGGCGGCGGCGAAATCCCGGCCCGGGCCACCGAAAGCAGCGTTCATGGTCACCGGGCGTGGAACCTGCAGGCTCGCCGGCCGGCTCACCGCCTCCTTGAGGCGATAGTAGGTGCCTTCATAGTCCAGAGGCTGGTCCGAGGCGTAGAGCTTTTCCAGGATTTCGATCCATTCGGCGGCCTGGTCGTAGCCCTTCTCGACCAAAGGCGTGCCGAACATGCCGAATTCCTTCGGGTTCCAGCCGCAGACGATGTTCAAGCCGGCGCGGCCCTGGCTGATATGGTCGACAGTTGCCAGCGCCTTGGCGGCATAGAGCGGATGCACCAGCGGCACATGCACGGTCATGAACAGGCCGATCTGCTCGGTGGCCACCGCCAGAGCTGCTGCCCAGGTGAAGGTCTCGAACGACCATTCGCGCACCTTGTTGCGGCCGCCAAAGCCACGCCAGCGCGCGATCGGAAGCATAAATTCCAGCCCGGCGCGGTCGGCGATCTGCGCCGCCGTCAGATTGTCCTGCCAGCTTGCCGTCCAGCGTTCCGGCACATCGGTGATGGCCAGACCGCCATCGGCATTGGTCGAAAAGACGCCGAGCTTCAGTTTGTTCGAGCCGTGCAGGGGATGCGTTTTGATCATCATGGGAACTCGTGGCGGGAGACCGACACGCTAGGCCCGCGCAAAAATATTTCAAGCCTGAAATAGCTTCGCCTCGCCGCCGATTGCGGATATGAATTTGGAGGGGAAAAGGGGATGTGAACGCGTTCCGTCAGAAGTGCATCGGCAAGACCAATCTCGTCGGCTCCTTCGCCGCTATTCCCCATCCCGTCGCCGTCGAAGTGATGGCGCTCACCGGCCTCGACTTCGTCTGCATCGACTGGGAACATGCCCAGATCGCGCGCGACACGATCGAAACCATGGTGCGCGCGGCCGACGTGCATCGCGTGCCGGCCATGGTGCGTGTTCCCGGTCATGCGCCGGAAGCTATCCAGGCGGCGCTCGACAGCGGCGCACAAGGCGTGCTCGTGCCGCGCGTCTCGACCGCTGCTCAGGCCGAGGCGGCGGTGAAAGCCTCGCGCTATCCGCCGCTGGGCGAGCGCGGCGTCGGACCTGGCCGCGCGGCCGGCTATGGCTATCGCATTCCCGAATATCTGGCCGCGGCCAATGACAGGGTGGTCGTCGCGGTCCAGGTCGAGACATCGGAGGGGCTGGCCAACATCGAGGCGATCGCGGCCATAGACGGCATCGATGTGGTCTTCGTCGGCCCCGGCGATCTCTCCGTGTCGATCGATGCGATCGGGCCGAAAGGCGTGGACAAGCTCGATGAGGCGATCACAAGGATCATCCGCGCGACCGTCGCGCATGGCAGGACATCGGGCATATTTTGCGCCAGCCCACAGACGATCAGCCAGTGGGCCGCTATCGGCGCGAGCTTCTTCGTGCTGGCCAGCGATACGATGTTTCTTGGCGCCGGCGCTGCGGCCAACTGCACCGCTGCGCGCGCCGAGCTGCGGTAGACGGGCGGGATCGGGCAAAAACTTTTTAAGCTTAAAACTTTTTCCTTGAAAAGCGCAGCACATTGGATAGCATCCAAACTCGATGGCGACTGTCGTGCCGGTGGGGCTTGCCGGGCAGTCCGTCGCGGTGCTCCGGGTGGGAGGGGTTTCAGTCCTTGTCGTTCATACTGCCCCAGTCATCGTCCAGCGCGCGTTATGCTTTCGACGGCGTACGTGCCCAGATCCGTGACCTGCACACCGAAAACATTGCCAACCTTGCCGTGCGCGCCCGAGAACTGGGCGACGTGATCGCGCTCTGGTACGGCGAAGGCGACATGGTGACGCCGGCCTTCATCCGCGATGCCGCGAAGGCCGCCTTCGATGAAGGCCAGACGTTCTACGTCCCTAACATGCGTGGGCACCCCCTACTGACCGAGGCGCTGTCGGAATACCAAACGCGCATTCACGGCCGGACGATCCCGATTGCGCGCACCACGGTCACGCCTGGCGGCATGCAGGCGCTGTACCTGGCGCTGGAACTGCTGGTCGATACCGGCAGCAACGTCGTCTATGTCGCGCCGCAATGGCCCAACATCCACAACGCCATCCATCTGATCGGCGGCGAGCCAAGGCCGTTTTCGCTCGACTTCAAGGGCGACTGGCATCTCGATCTCGACCGGCTGTTCGCCACTTGCGATGCGCGCACACGCGCGATCTTCCTGTCGACGCCGTCCAACCCGACCGGCTGGACCGCGTCGCGCGAGGAGATGCAGGCGCTGCTCGACTTCAGCCGGCGCACCGGCATCTGGATCATCTCCGACGAGGTCTATGGCCGGCTCTATTTCGACGGCAATGTTGCTCCTTCCATCCTGCAGATCGCCGAGGATGGCGACCGGGTGCTGTCGGTCAACAGTTTTTCGAAGGCGTGGGCGATGACCGGCTGGCGCATCGGCTGGCTGACGCATCCGTCCGGGGTGGCCGACCAGCTTGGCGCCATGACGCAGTACATCAACAGCGGCACCGCCGCGCCTATCCAGGCAGGCGCTGTCGCCGCCATCCGCCAAGGCGAGCCGCTGGTCGAGGAGATCAGGCAGCGGATCAAAACCGGCCTCGACCTTGCCTATGACAGGCTGGCCCAGATTCCCGGCATCATCCTGCCGACGAAACCGCGCGGAGGCATGTATGCCTTCTTTGCCATGGACGGCGAAAGCGACGCCCGGCAGGCCTGCGCCAGGATACTGGAGACGGCGCGCGTCGGGCTGGCTCCCGGCCACCTCTTTGGAAATTCGGCAGCGGCCTTCCTGCGGATGTGCGTGTGCCGTGAACGCGACCAGATAGCGACCGCGCTCGAGCGCATGGTCGCCGCCATGAATTGACGCCCCGCTGGGAGGTGGGACGGCAACAAACCGTGCGGGAGCAAACCCGCCCGATCAACAACCAGAGGGAACACAAAATGAGCTTCACTCGTCGCAACCTGCTTCTTCTCGCCGCCACGATCGGCATCGCTGCCGGCCCGGCCACCGCCTTTGCCGCCGATGTGCTCAATGTCGGCGCCTACCCGACCAATCCGCCCTTCGAATACAAGAACGAGAGCGGCACTTTCGAGGGCTTTGAAGTCGACATCGTCAACGAAGCGGCCAAGCGTGCCGGCATGACCACCGACATTGCCGACCTCGGCTTCCAGGCGCTGTTCGCGGCTGTCAGTTCCAACCGCATCGATGTCGCGATCTCCTCGATCACCATCACGCCGGAGCGACTGAAAACGCTGTCCTTCACCCAGCCCTATTATGACTCCGACATGGGCATTGCGACGAAGACCGATAGCGCTGTTAACACCGAGGCCGACCTCAAGGGCAAGATCGTCGGCGTGCTTTCAGGCTCGACCGGCGAGACCTGGGTCAAGGCGCACCAGGAGGCTGACGGCTACAGCGACGTGAAGGGCTATGACACGCAGCAGAATCTTCTGCTCGACCTCAGCGCGGGCCGCGTGGACGCCGCCGTCAGCGATATTCCGGGCATGGAATACTCCTTCACCAAGATGAAGGACCTGAAGGTCAAGCAGCGCATCAAGACCGGCGAACAGTACGGCCTGATGATGAGCAAGGACCATCCGCTGCTCGGCAAGCTGAACGACGCGCTGACCGCGATGAAGAAGGACGGAACGCTGGCCGCGATCCACAAGAAGTGGTTCGGCAGCGACGCGCCAGCCGATTCCTCGACGGTCAAGGAAATGCCGCTGCCCAAGGCCTGACCGGCAATGCACTTAAATCGTGCCGGCTCCCAGGCCGGCACGATTCATTTCACGCTCCGGCGCCTGCTGCCACACGGATAGCCTCATCGGAGGCAAGGTCGATTGGTTTTAACTTGAGCATCCTTTGCTCTGGGGTTCGGGAACGCTCCCATGTCGCTGATCGACACCTTCTTCAATCCTGACGTGATCATGTCCAGCCTGCCGGCGCTGTTGCGTGGCTTCCTGAACACGCTGCTGCTCGGCATTTTGAGTATCGGCATCGGCATTCCCATTGGCCTGGGGATCAGCCTGTTGCGGCTCTATGCGCCGAAGCCGCTGCGCTGGCTGGCGGTCGGCTACACCGACATCTTCCGGGCCCTGCCGGTGCTGGTGGTGCTGATCCTGATCTATTATGCGCTGCCCTTCCTCGGCATCCGTCTGTCGTCCTGGGCCTCCGCCGTGACGGCGTTCGCCATCATCATGTCGGCCTATTCAGCAGAAGTGTTCCGCTCCGGCATTGAGAGCATTCCGAAAGGCCAATTCGAGGCAGCACAGGCGCTCGGCCTGCCTTTCCTTTTGACCTTGCGCAAGGTGGTGCTGCCGCAGGCGATCCGAGTCGTAATCCCGCCGATGACCAGCAATTGCGTCTCGATGTTCAAGGACACGTCGCTCGCTTCCACCGTTGCGCTGCCTGAACTGTTGAAGGAAGCGACCAACGCGCAATCGCTCTATGCCAATCCCTCGCCGCTGATCGGCGCCGCTTTGGTCTATCTCATCTTCCTCTGGCCCATGGTCCGCCTCGTCAGCCTGCTCGAAGACCGCTTCAAGACCGAGAAGACGCGCTGACCTCATCAACCGTCCCGCTTCCCAAGCCATTCGCAGGAGATACAGTTGAGCAATTCCCAAGCCGCCGGCGGCTTTCCGGTCGACACCATCCGCGCCATGTTTCCGGCCTTGCAGCGCGCCGGTGATTTCATCTTCATGGACAACGCCGCCGGCGCGCAGATCCCGCAGAGCGTGCTCGACGCGGTGACCAATCACCTGGTCTCGCACAATGTGCAGCGTGGTGGTCGCTATGGACGCTCGGTCACGGTCGACCAATCGGTTGCGGATGCTCGGACGAGCGTGGCCTTGCTGATCAACGCCTACAGTCCGTCGGAAATCTGCTTCGGCATGAACGCCACCTCGTTCATTCGCCTGGTCAGCCTCGGCATCAGCCAGATGCTGGCCAAGGACACAGAGCGCGACGAGATCGTCATCACCGATATGGACCACGACGCCAACATCGCCACGTGGCTGGCGCTGGAGCCCGCCGGAGCCAAGTTCAAATGGTGGCGCATGCGCGAGGACGGCAACCTGCATGTCGACGACCTCAAGCCGCTGGTTTCCGATCGCACCCGTCTCGTCGCCTGCACGGTGACCGCGCATTCGATCGGCTCGATCGTCGACGTCGCTTCGGTGGCCGCGATCGCGCATGCGGCCGGCGCCGAAGTGTTCCTTGACTGCGTGCATTACGGACCGCACGGGCTGATCGACGTGCAGGCCTGGGACTGCGACTATCTCGTCTGCTCCGGCTACAAGAATTTCTCGCCGCATATGGGCTTTCTGTGGGGCCGCTTCGAAACGCTGAAGCGGCTGCCGACCTTCCGCGAGGACTTCATCCCCGACGAGCCGCCTTACAAGGTCGAGGCCGGCACCTTCATCTACGAGAACGTCTCAGGCATGGATGCCGCGGTGCAGTACCTGGAACTGATCGGCCGCAATCTGGCGCCCTCCAACAACCGCTCGCGGCGCGACAACATCGTTGCCGGCATGGGCGCTATCCGCGACTACGAAGTGCTCCTGGCGCGTGAGATGCTCGCGGTGCTCAAAGCTTGCGGCGCGACCATTTACGGGGTTTCGGAAGAGACCCGCATCAAGGAGCGCGTGCCGACCTTCTGCTTCAACATCGGCAAGCTGTCGCCGCAGCGGATCGTCGAGGAAATGGCTGAGATGCAGATCGGCATCCGCGACGGCCATATGTATGCGCCCCGGTTGATGAAGCGTCTCAACCTGTCGATGGACAGCGGCGCCATCCGCGCCTCGCTGGTCCATTACAACACGGTCGACGAGGTCAGGCGTTTCGGCCAGGCGTTGCGCGCCGTCGTAGCCAAGCTGTCGTAGCTTGTCCGTCAGATGTCTCCGGCGTGGAACATCGGCCCGCCCTTGTGGGCCGGGAAGCCATAGCCGTTGATCATCACCAGATCGATGTCGGAGGCACGCGCCGCGATGCCTTCGGCAAGCAAGGCCTTGCCCTCTTCGGCCATTGCCGCCAGCAAGCGCGTGACGATCTCATCGGGCGAAAAGCGGCGCGGCACGATGTCCTTGGCCGCTCGCACGGCCTCGATCAGCGCCGTTACTTGCGGGTCGCTCCTGCGTTCGCCGTCCGAATAATCGTACCAGCCGCGCCCGGTCTTGCGGCCGAAGCGGCCGGCCTCGCACAGCCGGTCGGCGATTTCGACATAACGTGCTTGCGGATCGCGCATCGCCGCCTGTCGCTTGCGCCGCGCCCAGGCTATCTCCAGCCCAGCCATATCGTTGACCGCGAAGATCCCCATCGGGAAGCCCCAGGCCTCCAGCGCGGCATCCACCTCATCGGGTGCTGCGCCATCCTCCACCATGAACTCCGCCTCGCGGCGGTAGGCGGAATAGATGCGGTTGCCGATGAAACCCTCGGTAACGCCGCACACGACAGGCAGCTTGCCGAGCTTCCTGACGAAGGCGATCGCCGAGGCGAGCACATCGGGCGCCGTCGCCGCGCAATCCACCACTTCGGTTAGCCGCATGACGTTGGCCGGGGAGAAAAAATGCAGGCCGACGATCCGTTCGGGCCGGGCGGTTGCCGAGGCGATCTCGTCGGGGTTGAGGTAGCTGGTGTTGGTCGCAAGGATGGCGTCCGGGCGGACGATACGTTCGAGCTTCCGGAAGAGTTCGGTTTTTACCGCGAGATCGTCGAACACTGCCTCGATGACCAGATCGGCCTGCACCAGCCTGTCGGCTTCGCTGGCCGCTTCAAACCGGCTCAGCGCCTCCCTGCGCGCATGATCGGTGAGACGGCCGGATTGGACTGACTTGTCGAGAAGGCCGGCGATACGCGCGTATCCTTTTGCCGCGGCGTCGTCGGTCTGCTCGACGCCGATTACGCCATAGCCGGCATTCAAGGCCGAGACCGCGATGCCTGCACCCATCAGGCCGGTTCCGACGATACCGACGGTCTCGACCTTGCGAGGCGTGACACCCTCCAGCCTGTCGACTTTGCTGGCTTGCCTCTCGGCAAAGAAGACGTGGCGCAACGCTGCCGCTTCGCGAGAATCCCGGAGGCGCAGGAAGGTCGCGCGTTCGTCCGCAAGACCGTCCTCAAGTTTGGCCGTGGACGCAGCCTGGACCAATCTCACGGCTTCTGCAGGCGCGATCTGTCCACGGCTGCGGGAAAGCACCTTTCTTGCGGCTGCCGCTTCGGCTTCGGGTTGCGAGCGTGGGACGGAAAGCGCACCCGTGCGCCGCAAGGGTTGGCCAACGAGACGGCGGACGACATCGAGCGCGCCTTCGGGAAGATCGTCGGCAATGGTATCGATCAGACCGAGAGCGAGCGCTTCGTCGGCATTTGCGGGCCGACCCGTGCCGATCAGGTCAATTGCGGCGACCGTGCCGATGAGGCGGGGCAGGCGTTGGGTTCCGCTGGCCCCAGGCACTAACCCGAGCTTGACCTCGGGCAGGCCGAAGCTGGCCGCCTTGCTGGCCACCCGGTAGTGGCAGGCCAGCGCAATCTCGCAGCCGCCGCCGAGCGCCGCGCCGCCTACTGCCGCCACGATCGGTTTGGCGAAGCTCTCGATCGCTTCGATCACGTCAGGCAGTGTGGGCTCGATAGCGGGCTTGCCGAATTCCTTGATATCGGCGCCACCGATGAAGGTGCGCCCAATGGCGGTCAGCACCACGGCAGACACTTCATCCGACGCCGCACGCCCAAGCGCATCCATCAATCCGGCCCTGACATGGAAGGACAGCGCGTTGATCGGCGGATTTTCGATCGTGACGACGAGAACGCCATCGACGATCTTGCCTGTGACACTCTCGGAAAATCGTGCTGTGTTCATGGAGTTTTATCCCGGAACGACGGCAAATCTTCCTCCTCCTTCTGCTCTCCGCCAAATGCCGGTGTCCCGGCTCGGACGGATGAAGCGCCATGGATCGTCAAAATAATTTCAAGCTTAAAATAATTAGAATTCGAAAAACTTCAAGCCTACCGGAGTCGACTGCAAAAGGCGTCGCTACCACGACGGTGATCGGTCAGACTTGACGGTTGCACTGCGGTGCCGGGTCAAGGCGAGTTTGTGGAAACCTTCGGCAGCAGGGCTTTGAAATAGTCGATCGTCTGTTGCAGCCCGGCTTCCAAAGTCACCGTCGGCTCCCAGCCGACAAGCCTTTTGGCAAGGGTGATATCGGGCTGGCGGTGCCGCGGATCGTCTTGCGGAAGATCGCGGTAAATTATATCCGAACCTGATCCGGTCATCTGCGTCGTCAGTTCGGCCAAGCGCCGGATCGTTACTTCCCTTGGATTGCCGATGTTTACTGGACCGGTCACCTCCGGCCCCGTATCCATGAGGCGCAGCATGCCGCTCACCAGGTCGTCGACGTAGCAAAACGACCTTGTCTGTGAGCCGTCGCCGAAAATGGTTATCGGTTCACCACGAAGCGCCTGCACGATGAAATTTGAGACAACCCTGCCGTCTGCCGGGTGCATGCGCGGCCCGAACGTATTGAAAATCCGCGCGACCTTGACCCACAAGCCATGTTGTCGGTGATAGTCGAAGAACAGCGTTTCGGCGCAGCGTTTGCCTTCATCGTAGCATGAGCGCGGCCCGATCGGGTTTACATTGCCCCAGTAACTCTCGGGCTGCGGATGCACAGACGCGTCACCATAGACCTCGCTGGTGGAGGCCTGAAAGACTTTGCATTTCAGCCGCTTTGCCAGTCCAAGAACATTGATGGCGCCGTGCACGGCGGTCTTGATCGTCTGAACCGGGTCATACTGGTAGTGAACAGGCGAGGCCGGACACGCCAGGTTGTAAATCTCATCGATTTCGACGTAGAGCGGAAAGGTCACGTCATGGCGCATGAATTCAAAGCGGGGATGCTTGGCCAAATGGTCGATATTGCGCTTTGATCCGGTGAAAAGGTTGTCGACACACAAGATTTCGTCGCCTCGTTCCAACAGGCGGTCAATAAGATGCGAGCCGATAAACCCTGCGCCCCCGGTAACGAGAATGCGTCTGCGGCTGTCATAGAGTCTGGCCAATTTCTGCTCCCAGGCAAATGCTGATCGACCACATATCGGTCGCCACACGCAGGATACGACGTGTCCGCAACCAATGCACAAGGACCAAACTGAAATTTCGCAGATCCGCTCGGTGCCGATGCGAATTCCGATCCCGGCATTTTGATCAGAAGGCACGATTGAGGCCGATAGTGGCCTATGGATTGGCAGCAGAGAATATCGGCCCTGTCGTCAGGGCCGCCGCTGCGTAGATGGCCGGCAGAACCTGACGGTTCACCCCAATCCGCAGCAGAGAGTGGCTCGAAACCCGATCCTGCTGGATTTTATCCACAACATCGATGGCATCGGCGGATGGCAACATGAAAAAACGGTGACGCCTATTTGCGTGAGACATTCCTCTTCGCGATAGAGCATCGTTGAATTGGCCAACAGCCTGCCATACAAGCACGTCGGCTCAACAGGTGGCTCGAGGAACCCCACGGATGTCCGAACGCATTGCAGTTATCGGCCTGGGTTATGTCGGCCTGCCGGTAGCCATTGCCTTTGGGAAGGTTTTCCCCGGCACCATAGCTTTTGACATCAGCGAGCGTCGGATCGGGGAATTGCGTGGCGGCGTCGATCGTACGGGGGAAGTTGACGCAACGGCGCTCAAGGAGACCTCGATAGGGCTGACCACCGACCGGGAGATGTTGAAAGGCGCTACTTTCTTCATCGTTGCCGTGCCAACCCCTATCGACGCAAATCGCGCTCCCGATCTAGCTTCTTTGAAACTGGCGTCCGAACTCGTCGGCGAGGCGGTGAGCAAAGGCGCCGTCGTCGTTTTTGAGTCGACAGTCTATCCAGGTGTGACCGAAGATTTCTGTGGGCCGATCATCGAGCAGGTTTCCGGCCTGCGACATCCCCGCGACTTTGCCCTCGGCTATTCGCCCGAACGCGCCAACCCCGGCGATCGAGAACACTCGCTGCAAAAGATCGTCAAAGTCGTCTCCGGCGAGAATAACGAGACGCTGGAGCGCGTCGCGAACGTTTATGGCCGTATCATCGATGCCGGCGTCTACCGCGCCCCGTCGATCAAGGTGGCCGAGGCAGCGAAGGTTATCGAGAACACCCAGCGCGATCTGAACATCGCGCTGATGAACGAACTGGCAATGATCTTCGAGCGGCTCGATATCCGGACGCAGGATGTTCTTGATGCTGCGTCGACGAAATGGAACTTCCTTCCCTTCAAACCGGGGTTCGTCGGCGGCCACTGCATCAGCGTCGATCCATATTATTTGACCGCCAAGGCCGAGGCCGAAGGTTACCATCCGCAGATCATCCTCGCCGGACGTCGCATCAATGACGGCATGGGGGCCTTCGTCGCCCAGCAGGTTGTCAAACGGCTGATTGGTTCTGACACGCCCGTCAAAGGGGCTTCTGTCGGCATTCTCGGGCTGACATTCAAGGAGGACGTGCCGGATTTGCGCAACAGCCGCGTTTTCGACATGGTCAAGGAACTAAGGCAGTTCGGAATTGTCCCCAAAGTCCATGATCCCCTTGCCGATGTCGAAACCGCTCGGCGTGATCACGGCGAAACAATCCTGCCGCTCGATGAGATAAACGATTTGCAGGCGCTTGTTCTGGCGGTGCCTCACAGGCAATATCTCACCAACGAAAGAGCGCGTCTTTTTCAAATGATCAGGCCGGGGGGGACACTGTTCGATGTCAAGTCGGCCATCAAGCCCAATGAAGTTCCCGACAACATAAAATACTGGAGCTTGTAAAGCTCGCCTGAAATTAACGCTAGGATATGCAGTGACATCAAGCAGGCCGATACTGATCACCGGCGCAGCCGGGTTCATAGGGTTTCATCTTTGTCTGAGGCTGCTTGCCGAAGGACGCCAGGTTATCGGCCTCGACTCCATGAACGAGTATTATGACGTCAGCCTGAAGCAGGCTCGTCTCGAGCGGCTGAAAGCGTTTTCGAATTTTTGTTTCGAGCATGCCGATCTCACGGAGCGGGACCGTATTTCGGAGCTCTTCCTCTCGGCCGCGCCGGAGGTTGTCGTCAATCTCGCGGCGCAAGCCGGCGTACGTTATTCGATCAGCAATCCGCACGCCTATGTGGAAAGCAACCTCAGCGGCTTTGTCAACATCCTGGAAGGATGCCGGCAGGCCTCCGTCGGCCATCTGGTCTATGCATCGTCGAGTTCGATTTATGGCGGCAGCACCCGCATGCCGTTTTCCGTGCACGATCCGGCGGACCATCCGCTCAGCCTTTACGCCGCAAGCAAGAAGGCGAACGAGCTGATGGCGCACACATACAGCCATCTGTTTCGACTGCCGGCCACCGGGCTGCGTTTTTTCACCGTCTATGGTCCGTGGGGGCGGCCGGACATGGCGCTGTTCATCTTCGCCAAGGCTATCCTCGCCGGCGAGCCGATCGAGGTCTTCAACTATGGCAACATGCAGCGGGATTTCACCTATATCGACGACATTGTCGAAGGTATTATCCGCGTCATGCAGCAACCCGCGACACCCAATCCTGAGTGGAAAAGTGTCGCGCCAGACCCAGCGACCAGCAACGCCCCGTTCAGGATTCACAACATCGGCGGCAATTCGCCCGTTCAACTGAACCGATTGATCGAGGTGCTCGAAGACGCGCTGGGACGCAAGGCAAACCGCAACCTCAGGCCACTTCAGCCAGGCGACGTTCCGGCAACTTTCGCCAATGTCAGCTCGCTCGAGGAGGCGACCGGCTTCAAGCCCAAAATCCCGATCGAAATAGGGGTTCCGCGCTTTGTCGAATGGTACCGGGAGTTCTACCGATCATGATCGGACGCTTCGCCACCTGGAGGCGGCTGGCTCCTGACCAGCCATCGCTGGCGCATGCCGCTCGGAAAACTCAATAAGCCGCAGCCGAACTGGGTGTCGCCTGAAGGCGGTGAATATCTTTCCGGGGCGGCGCACCGAACAGGCGACGATATTCTCGGCTGAACTGCGAAGGGCTGTCATAGCCCACCGCGAACCCGGCCGTGCCTGCGTTTGCGCCGCCGGCAAGCATAATCCTTCGCGCCTCCTGCAGGCGCAGCTGCTTCTGGTATTCGAGCGGGGTCATGCGCGTAATCGCCTTGAAATGGGCATGAAGGGACGACGCGCTCATGCCTGATGCCGCCGCAATGTCTTCGATGCGCAGTTGTGCCTGGAAATGATTGCGGATCGTGGCGATGGCGCGGCTGACCTGGCTCAGGTGGCTGTCCACCGACGCCATCTGGCGAAGCGTGTCACCGTGCGGTCCGGTGAGGAGCCGGTAAAGGATTTCGCGTTCGATCAGCGGCGCCAGCACGGTGATGCTCTCGGGGCGATCGAGCAGCCTGACAAGCCGACAGGCGGCATCGATCAGGTCGGGGTCACTTGGATAGGCAGCTAACACCGGCAGATCCCTGCTGGGGGATGCACGTCCTTCTTTCACAAGCAGCTCGGCCAGCGCGGTGGAATCAAAATCTATCTTGCAACAGAGGTAGGGCGCCGCCGGGCTTGCCTCCAACACATGCCCGACCAGCGGCAGGTCGACCGAGACGAGCAGGTAGCTCGATGCGTCATAGACCACGCTCTGGTCGGCCAGCGAGACGCGCTTCGATCCTTGGGCGATTATGCAAAGCGACGCCTCGTAGACCGCAGGCACGGGTGCACTGGGCTGGTTGGCGCGAATGAGCGACAGCCGCGGCACCGCAGTGCCGGCCACGCCAGATTTCGGCGCAAAGCGGGTGATTAGCTCGGCGAGTTCATTGATTTTCTCCATGCCGCATAAATCTTCCTGGCGCGAAATGTTGCAAGGCATTTCGAGTTCATTTGGAGGATCGTGCAAACTCTTTGGACGATCACGCTACCGCCCTTTACCGGTTCGCCGCCATCTATCTCCCCGTCACCGCAGCGAAAAAGGAAACGATCATGAAGGGACTTAAAGACAAGGTTGTACTCATCACCGGCGCCTCCAGCGGCATCGGCGAAGCGACGGTTCGGGAACTTGCCGGTGCCGGCGCCAGACTGTTCATCGGAGCCCGCCGCACCGAGCGGCTCAAGGCGCTGGCCGCAGAAATAGGCAAAGGCGTGGCGTGGCGCGAACTCGACGTGACTGACGCGGCGAATTTCGACGCCTTTGCCGATGCCGCTCATGCCGAATTCGGGCAGATCGATGTGCTGGTCAACAATGCCGGCGTCATGCCGCTGTCGCCGCTTGCCGCGCTGAAGCGCGATGAGTGGTCTCGCATGATCAATGTCAACATCGGCGGCGTGCTGAACGGGATCGCCGCGGTGCTGCCGCGCTTCGTCGCCCAGAAGAATGGGCATATCGTCAATGTCGCCTCGGTCGGTGCGCATATCGTGCTGCCCACCGCGGCGGTCTATTGCGGCACGAAATATGCCGTCTGGGCAATCACCGAGGGGCTGCGGCAGGAGCATGACGACATCCGCGCCACGATCATCTCCCCCGGAGTGACCGCAACCGAACTGGGCGACGATATCAGCGATCCTCAGGTCGCCACGGCTCTGAAAGAATGGCGGCAGAAGTCGCTCACACCGGACGCCATTGCACGGGCGATCCGTTTTGCGCTTGATCAACCCGATGGCGTCGACGTCAACGAAGTGATCGTGCGGCCAACCGCTGCCAATATGTAGAACTTGCTGCCGGATGCCGGCTTTCGGCGAGCTAGGGCGCTCTCCGAGATCCGGCAAACGGCCCACCCCTTAATGCACCCGCCCTCAGCCTCTGGCGCAACTCCCGCGGGCCACATCGTACCGGCTCTCGAACGCGCGCGAAAAATGCGCACTCGAATTGAACCCGCAAGCAAAGGCGATTTCCGAGATCGTGGGCGACACTCGGGCGGGCGACAACAATTCTTCCTTGCTGCGCTCCAGCCGCCTGTCCCAGACGAAGCGTTCCGGTCTCGCGGCAAGGCCGGTGCGCCGCTGGGAACTTACCCCGCTAATCATCTCCCCTGCGACGGTAGAGATGTCAGGCTTCGCCGGCCAGGCGCGCTGAAATCAGCCGCGCCGCCTTGATCACCGCTTCGCCCTGGCTGGCCGCCATGCTGTCATCGGCGCGTGACACAGGCGAGGCCACCGCCAGAGTGCCTAAAGGACGGCCATCGGAGCCGAGGATTGCCGCGGCTATGCTGTGGACGCCTTCTTCATAGCCTTGGGAGCTCGAGGAATAGCCGCGCTTGGCGGCAAGCCGGATCGCCTTCATCAGCCTGTCGGGCTGCGTCACCGTGTGTGGCGTGAAGGTCGGCAACGGCTTGTCGACATAGGCCTCGGCCGCTTCCTGAGGCGAAGCGGCGAGAAAGGCGATGCCGGAGGCGGTGCCGTGCAAGGGCAGCACCTGGCCGACATCGACATTGACCCGGTTGGCCTTTGCCGAGAGTTCGACGTGGACGGTCAGCAGTGCGCCGGCGCTGAATTCCGACAGATGCACCGTTTCGCCTGTTTCCAGCGCCAGCTCGCGAACCACAGGTGCTGCCACGCGCACGAAGGGAAAATGCGCGTCGCGAAAGCGGGCCAGCCGCGACAGGCCGGCGCCGAGCCGGTAGCGGCGGCTTGCCGGCTCTTGTTCGATCAGGCGGTGGTCGGCCAGCGCCATCAGCAGGCGCCGCGCCGTCGCCTTGTCGAGGCCGGTTTTGCGGGCGAGCTCGGACAGGCCGATCTCCGGTTCGCCGAGCGTGAACTGTTCCAACAGCGATATCGCTTTGCCGACTGTGCTCATCGTGCATCCTCAAGATACTTCGCATGGGACGGAAGCCAATCCACCTTGCAGTCCGCTCATAGCACATAAAATGGTGGTTCAAATAACGAACCCGTTTGGAAGCGACAAAAAACACCAGCAAGTTTCGCGGCGACATCAATCGATGCGCCGCGCCGTGCGCGGGGTGATGCTGCGCGGCAACACCTATCAACAGGTGGATCAACTCGGCGGCGCTGCGCCTAGCCGGCGTGTCGGCCCAAACGCCTGATCCTGGCCGGCGCGGAAGCTTCAACTCTGCCCGAGCTGCGCGCGGCGCCAGGCGGCGGGCGCCTGGCCAACCCGCTCCCGGAAGAAGCGTGAGAAATAGGCCGGATCTTCGAAGCCGATTTCGTAGGCGATGTCCTCGACGGTGCGCACGGTGAACAGCAGCAAGCGCTTGGCCTCCAGCAACCGTCGCTCGCCCATGAGCCGCTTGACGCCGCTGCCAAGCACCGTATGGGCGGCCTTGTCGAGAAGATGCGCTGTCGTGGCCAGCGCCTCGACGTAGCGGTCGACGGGCCAGTTGTCGCGGAAATGCGCATCGACCAGACGGCGCAAGCCGCGCGCCAATGCAGCATCGGAAGAGCCAGTGGCATCCATTACCTCGGGACCAAGACGCGCGATGTGGGAGAGCGCGACGGCAATCAGCGCCGGCAGGGTCTTGTCACTCCCGGCCTGCGCCTCGGCATATTCGGTGGCGATCATCTCCAGCACCGCCGCAAGCCTTTTCCACGCGACGTGCTGAGAAAGGCTATCGGCAAAGACCGGCCGGTCCAATGGCAGCAGGCTGTGAGCGGCTATTGCCGCAAGCGCATCATCGGCGACCGAAACGACGATGGCGTCGGTGCCGGGCCCGATCGAGAAGCCATGCACGATGGTGCTCGGCACGAAGCTGACGGCCGGTGCCGAAAAGTCCCAGGATTGGTCTTCGATGCGGTAGGTGCCGGAGCCGCTGGTCCAGTAGGTGATCTGGCCCATTTGCGGATGTTTGTGCGCGGCAACCTGGCCGAGATGAATGTTGCTGCGCGCAAGCACCGTCTCGACATGCAGGAAGCCGACATCGAGCGGCCGCACCGGCTCGCCATAGACAAAGAAATCAGGGATGGAATTGAGGCTCATGGCGCCGGAAAAAGTCCAATCGGTTTTGCCGTTACGGCCTAACCGATCCTTGCCAGGAGCGCTAGAGTTGATGCCATAAGTGGAGGAACATCATGCGATCGGAAGACTTTCGTGCCGACAATGGGCGCCCGTTCACCGGGGCCGAGTATATGGGGAGCCTGCGCGACGGCCGCGAGGTCTACATCAACGGCGAGCGCATTGCCGATGTCACCACCCATCCGGCGATGCGCAATTCGGCGCGGTCGCTGGCGCGCCTCTATGATGCGCTGCACGATCCAAAGCGGCAGGGCACGCTGACCTCGCCTACCGATACCGGTTCGGGCGGCTACACCCACAAATATTTCCGCGTTGCCAAATCCTCCGGCGAACTCGCGGCCCAGCAGACCGCGATCGCCGAGTGGTCACGCATGTCCTATGGCTGGATGGGCCGCACGCCCGATTACAAGGCGGCACTGATGAACACGCTCGGCGCCAATGCCGACTGGTACGGCCCGTTCAAGGACAATGCGCTCGCCTGGCACAAGCGTGCGCAGGAAGCCGTGCTGTTCATGAACCACGCCATCGTCAACCCGCCGATCGACCGCCACAAGCCGGCCGAACAGGTGAAGGATGTCTTCGTCCACATCACCAAGGAGACCGACGCCGGCATCTATGTCTCCGGCGCCAAGGTGGTGGCGACGTCCTCGGCGCTGACCCACTACAATTTCCTGGCGCAGAGTTCGGCGACGGTCACCGAAGATCCGTCGCTGTCGGTCATGTTCATCGTGCCGATGAATGCGCCGGGGGTAAAGATGTTCTGCCGCGTCTCCTATGAGCAAACGGCCAACACGGCGGCGGCTCCGTTCGACTATCCGTTGTCGTCGCGCTTCGACGAGAACGATGCCATTCTGGTGCTCGACAATGTCTTCATCCCCTGGGAGGACGTGCTGGTGCTGCGCGACGCGCAGAAAATCCTGTCCTTCCATCCGGCTTCGGGCTTCATGCATGGCTATTGCTTCCAGGGCTGCACACGCTTTGCCGTCAAGCTCGACTTCCTCGCCGGCCTGCTGGCAAAGGCGCTGCGCGCCACCGGCGGCGATGCCTTCCGCGGCAACCAGGCGGCGCTGGGCGAGGTGATCGCGCTCAGGCACATGTTCTGGAGTTTCTCCAACGCCATGGCTTATAATCCGATCCCCTGGGCGAATGGCGCTGTCCTGCCCAACCTGGAAGCAGCCCTTGCCTACCGGACTTTCATGTCGGAAGCCTATCCGCGCGTCATCGACACGGTGCGCCGGGTGATCGCTTCTGGGTTGATCTACCTGCCGTCATCAGTGCGCGACTTCAACAATCCCGAGATCGACAAATACCTCGCGCAATATGTGCGCGGTTCCAACGACATGGGCCATGTCGAGCGCATCAAGATCATGAAACTGTTGTGGGACGCGACCGGCACCGAGTTCGGCGGCCGCCACGCGCTCTACGAACTCAACTATGCCGGTGCGCCGGAAGAGGTGCGGCTGCAGGTGCTGAAGGGCGCCGAACGCGGCGGCCGGCTGAAGGCCATGGAAGAACTGGTCGATACCTGCATGGCCGACTATGACGAGAATGGCTGGACGGGAGATACCTGGCTCAATCCGCTCGCTTCATCGGCTGGGTGATGTCAGATGGCCACGCAGATTTCGAAGGCCGATTTCCGCGACGCCATGGCAAGGGTCTGCGCGCCGGTCAACATCGTCACGACAGATGGCCCGGCCGGGCGCGGCGGCTTCACCGCCACCGCCATGTGCAGTGTGTCGGACGAACCTCCGACACTGCTGGTGTGCATGAACGGACGCTCGGCGCAGGCGGCCATGTTCCTCGCCAACCGGCGCTTCTGCGTCAACGTGCTGACGCATGACCATATGCACCTGGCCGGCAAGTTCGCCGGCGCGACCAGGGACATGGAGGCACGCTATTCGGCGGCGCGCTGGCAAACGCTGACCTCGGGGACGCCGGCGCTGTCCGATGCGATCGTCAATTTCGATTGCGAGATCGAGGATGTGCACATCGTCGGCACGCATAATGTCATGATCGGCCGCGTTATCGACGTCAGGCACGGCAGCGGCGGCTCGGCCTTGCTCTATGTCGACCGCAATTACACGCAGCCGACGCGGCTTGGCAGCTTTGGCGGCTGAGCCGCAGCAATCAGCTCTCGCCGGCGATCAGGCTCTCCAGCAGATCGAGCAATTGCTCGAGCCTCTCATGTCCGAAGCGCTGTTCGATGTCGCGGTAGATGACGAGGCGTTCCGGCGACAAGGCATCGATCAGGGCGGAACCCGCCGGGGCGATCGTCAGCACGACACGGCGGCCATCGCCTTCCGCCTTGTTGCGGGTGATGAATTTTCGGCCCTCGAGCGTCTTGATGATGCGTGTCAGGCTGGGCGGCAGCACCGAAGCGCGATCGGCAAGTTCCGTCGCCTCGACAGGGCCGGCCTCGCTCAGAACGCGCAGCACACGCCATTGCTGTTCGGTCACGTCATGCGCCGCCAGCATAGGGCGAAACCGCGCCATCACCACTTCGCGGGCATGGAGCAGCGCCATCGGCAGAGAACGACGGGTGTTTTCAGGCAGCAAGAAGCAGCGTCCCCAATGATGCGGGCGGTCGGCGGGACCGCACGCCAAAACCTGACCTTTCCATCCCGTATCGTCGCCTCAACTTGGATGCAAGGCTTGACTTCAGTGATGCTGCATGTAATTAACGCGTTAACTACAACAGTGGAACAATCCGGGGAACGAGACGCGGTGCCTCACTTTTCCATCGAGTATTCGGCCAACCTCGATGCCAAGGTCGACATGAGCGAATTGTGCGCGCTGGTGTTGCGCACCGTGCTCGGCACCGGGCTGTTTGAAACCGGCGCGGTGCGGGTGCGGGCCTTCCGCGCGGAGGCCTATGCGATCGCCGACAGCTTACCGGAAAACGCCTTTCTCGACATGTCGTTTCGCATTGGAACCGGGCGCAGCGTCCAGGACAAGAAACGAACCGGGGAGGCGGTCTTCGCCGCGGTGAGCGAATACCTTGGCCCCCTGTTCGAGACCCCGCATTTCGCTCTTTCCCTGGAGATCAGGGAAATCGATCCGGTCCTGAGCTGGAAGAAAAATGCAATCCACGCGCGACTGCGCGGCAAGTGACGGAAGCTGATATGTCCAACCTCGAAGGCAATCTGAAAAAGGCCGAGGCCTATCTGGCCCGTTTCAAGCGCGACGGCGTGCTGAACCAGATCGGCGGCGAAGCGGTGCCGGCGGTGGATGGCTCGACCTTCGAGAGCATGTCGCCGGTCGATCTCAAGCCGCTGGCCAAGGTCGCGCGTGGCAGTGCCGCCGATATCGACCGCGCCGCCAAGGCGGCAAAGGCGGCGTTCCCGGCCTGGGCCGCCATGCCGGGCGACGGGCGCAAGAAGCTGCTGCACAAGATAGCCGATGCGATCGAAGCGCGCGCCGAGGAGATCGCCTTCGTCGAGTGCATGGACACCGGCCAGGCGCTGAAATTCATGGCCAAGGCCGCGCTGCGCGGCGCCGAGAATTTCCGCTTCTTCGCCGACCGCGCGCCGGAAGCGCGCCACGGCGAGACGCTGCGCACGACAGGCCAGGTCAACATCACCACGCGCGTGCCGATCGGCCCGGTCGGCATCATCACGCCGTGGAACACGCCGTTCATGCTGTCGACATGGAAGATCGCGCCGGCGCTGGCGGCAGGCTGCACCGTCGTTCACAAGCCGGCCGAATTTTCGCCGCTGACCGCTCGCCTGCTGGTCGAGATCGCGGAGGAGGCCGGCCTGCCGAAAGGCGTGTGGAACCTGGTCAACGGCCTCGGCGAGCACGCCGGCAAGGCGCTGACCGAGCACCCTGACATCAAGGCGATCGGTTTTGTCGGTGAGAGCCGCACCGGCTCGATGATCATGAAACAAGGCGCCGATACGCTGAAGCGCGTGCATTTCGAACTGGGCGGGAAGAACCCGGTGATCGTCTTCGCCGACGCCGATCTCGAACGTGCGGCGGATGCGGCCGTGTTCATGATCTACTCGCTCAACGGCGAACGCTGCACCTCATCGTCGCGGCTTCTGGTCGAAGCCTCGGTCTACGACACATTCACGGATCTGGTTGCGGAGAAGGCAAAGCGCATCAAGGTTGGCCATCCGCTCGATCCCAAAACGGTGGTTGGTCCGCTGATCCATCCGGTGCACGAGGAAAAGGTGCTTTCCTATATCGAGATCGGCAAATCGGAAGGCGCGGTGGTAGCCGCCGGCGGCGGCAAGTTCGCCGGTCCGGGCGGTGGCTGCTATGTCAGCCCGACGCTGTTTACCGGCGCCACCAACAGGATGCGCATTGCCCAGGAAGAGATTTTCGGGCCGGTGCTGACCGCCATTTCCTTCAAGGACGAGGCCGAAGCGCTGGCGCTGGCCAACGACACCCAATACGGCCTGACCGGCTATCTCTGGACGTCGGATGTTACCCGCGCCTTCCGCTTCACCGATGCGCTGGACGCCGGCATGGTCTGGGTCAATTCGGAGAATGTGCGGCATTTGCCGACGCCGTTCGGCGGCGTCAAGAATTCCGGCATCGGCCGCGACGGCGGCGACCATTCCTTCGATTTCTACATGGAGACGAAGAACATCGCCTTCGCCACTTCAGCGCACACGATCCAGAAGCTCGGCGGCTGACCGGAGGACATCGCATGCCACTGCCCAAACCAAACCTCTATCCCGCCTTCAACATCGTGCGCCTCAGCCATGTCGAACTGGCGGTCACCGACCTTGCGAAATCCCGCGCCTTCTATGTCGACACGCTTGGCCTGCAGGTTACCGACGAGACATCGGACGCCATCTATCTAAGGGCCCTGGAAGAGCGCGGACACCACTGCATCGTGCTGAAGAAGGCCGGCAGCGCCGAAGCCCGCGATCTCGGCTTCAAGGTTTTTTCGGATGAGGATCTCGACAAGGCCGAGCATTTCTTCAAGGCAAAAGGCCTGCCGGTCGAGTGGGTCGAGCGACCGTACCAGTCGCGCACCTTCCGCACCCGCGACCCGCACGGCATTCCGCTCGAGTTCTTTGCCCAAATGGAAAGGCTGCCGCCGATTCATCAGAAATATGCGCTCTACAAGGGCGTGAAGCCGCTGCGCATCGACCACTTCAACTGCTTCTCGCCCAATGTCGACGAGTCCGTCGCCTTCTACAACGAGCTTGGCTTCCGCGTCACCGAATACACCGAGGATGCCAGTAGCGGAAAGCTGTGGGCGGCCTGGACGCACCGCAAGGGCGGCGTCCACGACATCGCCTTCACCAACGGTGTGGGTCCGCGCCTGCATCACGTCGCCTTCTGGGTGCCGACACCGCTCAACATCATCGACCTGCTCGACCTGATGGCCACGACCGGTTACCTCGCAAACATCGAGCGCGGCCCAGGCCGGCACGGCATTTCCAACGCCTTCTTCCTCTATGTTCGCGATCCTGACAATCACCGCATCGAGATCTACTGCTCGGACTACCAGACGGTCGATCCGGATCTGGAGCCGATCAAATGGGACCTCAAGGACCCGCAGCGCCAGACGCTATGGGGCGCGCCGGCGCCGAAAAGCTGGTTCGAGGAGGGCAGCACCTTTGCCGGCGCGGCCGCACGCCAACCGGATTTGGCGGCGTCGCCGATCATCGCACCGTGACCACAGACGCGAACCTGACGGAGACCGGGATGACTGCACATGGGCGGCTCGCCACCTTCACCGTCGGCGGCAAGACGCGCTATGGCGTGGTCACAGATAAGGGCGTCGTCGACCTGTCGGCGCGGCACAGCCAGTGGCCGACGCTGCGCGAAGTGATCGAGGCCGGCGTGCTACGGCGGCTGGCGGAAGAGGCCGAAGCCTACGCCGTCGATTTTCCAGTCGGCGCCATCGCTTATGAAATCCCTGTGCCGTCGCCGGAAAAGATCATCTGCGTCGGCGTCAACTACCCGGACCGCAACGAAGAGTACAAGGACGGCCAGGCCGCGCCTTCCAACCCGTCGCTGTTCATCCGCTTCCCCCGCTCCTTCGTCGGCCACGACGCGCCGCTGGTGCGGCCGCCGGAATCGCCGCAGCTGGACTATGAGGGCGAGATCGTCATCGTCATCGGCAAGGGTGGACGACGCATCGCCGAGAGGGATGCGCTTGACCATATCGCGGCACTATCCCTGTGCAACGAAGGCACCATTCGCGATTGGGTACGGCACGCCAAGTTCAACGTCACGCAGGGCAAGAATTTCGACCGCACCGGCTCGCTCGGTCCGTGGCTGGTGCCGTTCACCGACGAGGCGCAGATTGCCGACATCGCGCTGACCACCCGCGTCAATGGCGAATTGCGCCAGCAGGACCGCACCAGCCGGATGATCTTCTCGTTCCGCAAGATCATCGCCTATGTCTCCACCTTCACCACGCTGGTGCCAGGCGATATCATCGTCACCGGTACGCCGACCGGCGCCGGCGCCCGCTTCGACCCGCCGATCTGGCTGAAGCCGGGCGACGTGATCGAAGTCGAAGCCGACGGCATCGGCGTGCTCCGCAACGGCGTCGTCGACGAGGCAGCATCGTGACCCCCGAGCAAGTTGAAGATGCCGCGGCAAGGCTGTTCGAAGCCGAGCGTTCGCGCCGCCAGATCCGTCTGCTCAGCCTCGATTTTCCCGACGCGACGATGGAGGATGCCTATCGCGTCCAGGCAGCGCTGGTGAAACGCAAGACCGATGCCGGGCTGACCCCGAAGGGCTGGAAGATCGGCCTGACATCGAAGGCGATGCAATATGCGCTCGCCATCGACACGCCGGATTCGGGCGTGCTGTTCGACGACATGTTCTTCAACGACGGCGCGACGATACCCGTCGGCCGCTTCATCCAGCCGCGCGTCGAGGCCGAGATAACCTTCGTCATGAAGGCGCCGCTGAGGGGCCCAGGCGTGACCATCTTCGACGTGCTCAACGCCACCGATTATATCACGCCGGCGCTCGAAATCCTCGACACGCGCATCGAACGCGTCAATGCCGAGACAAAGAAGGCGCGCACTTTCTTCGATACGATTTCCGACAACGCCGCCAATGCCGGCATTGTCATCGGCGGCCGGCCGCAACGACCCGATGAAGCCGATATGCGCTGGATCGGCGCCATCGTCTCGCGCAATGCGGAGGTCGAGGAGACCGGGCTTGGCGCCGGCGTGCTCAACCATCCCGCGATGGGCATTGCCTGGCTGGCGGACAGGCTCGCCCGCTACGGCATGTCCATCGCGGCCGGCGAGGTGGTGCTGTCCGGATCGTTCGTGCGCCCGGTCGAGGCGCGGCCCGGCGATACCATCGTCGCCGACTTCGGCAGCTCGGGAACGGTCAGCATCCATTTCGCCAAGAGCTGATGGCTCTCATCGGCTCGTCAGTTGGGCTGTTCGCCGCGCAAGTAGTCAATCACCACATCGGCTGCGATGGTCGACATCCGCAAGCCGACATCCCTGGTGATGTCGCCTTCGACGCGGCTTTGCACCCAGCCAAGAAACGCGAAGGCACGCAAGGCGGCGAATAGAGGCAATGCGGCGATGTCCTGCGGGGTCAGCGCACGCTCTTGCTGGTAGCCGTCAAGCAAAGCGGTCTCGATCAGCGGGTAGATCGCCTCCTCGCGGTTCTGGTAGAGGGCGACGGCAAGGTCGTACATGTGCCAGCCATGGCCGCAATCATCGAAATCGATGATGCGCACCGCGCTGTCATGGATGAGCACATTTTCGCGCACCAGATCGGCGTGGATGATGCCGAAATTGCGCGCGCTGCGCTCATGTTGCGACAGCGCCTTCACTGCCTTGTCGCGCGCCTGCAAGACCAGCGCGCGGCGAGGACCATCGAGAAAGGGCGAGGTCTCGAACCGGCCCCAGACCGGGTTCGGACCGAAGAAGCCGTCGAAGTCCCAGGCATGGCGGGCGAAGCCCGCGGGCGGCGTCCAGTTGGCTGTGACATTGTGCATATGGGCGATGGTCCGCCCGATCGCCGTGAAGATCTGGACCGACTGGTCGGCCGTGTAGGCCAGTGGCACGCCGCGTGCGCCCACGGCGCGCCCCTCCAGCCAACTCAGGCAATCGGCCTGCCGGGGCTGCGCCGAGGTGGCCGTGCTGACAAGTACGAACGGATCGCCGGCCTGTGTTGCGACGCAAGACGGCGTGGCGACGCCGGCGGATTGCAGGAAGCCCATCCATTGCAGTTCCGAACGCAGCGCGGCGTCCGTGTGGTAGCCGAGCCGGTGGATGCGCATGGCTGCCGGCTGGCCATCCGGCAGCCGCACGCGGAAGACGGCGTTCTCGCGGTGCTTCAGAAGTTCCGGCTCAGAGTTGCGGACGCCCCAATGTTCGAGCGCACGCCTGGCGAGCTCCGTGACATCGGCTGCCGTTTCGGGCTGGGATTGGGTGGAAACAGAATTCACGCCGGCACTCCGCCGACTTGGCCCAGCACCTCGTCCAGCAGGCCGATCAGGAACTCGGCATTGTCGCGCGAGAACGGCATGGGCGGGCGGATCTTGAGCACATTGCCGTGGATGCCGGTCTTGCCCATCAGCACGCCGCGATGGCGCATGCGATTGGCGACCTGCTCGGCAATGTCGGGCGCCGGTTCGCGCGTGTCGCGGTCGTGGACCAGCTCGGCGCCGAAGAACAGTCCGGCCCCCCTGACCTCGCCGATGCACTCATGCCGATCGGCCAGCGGGCGCAGCAGGCCAAGCGCATAGGCGCCGACGTCTTGCGCGTTGGCGACAAGGTTTTCCTGTTCGATGACGTCGAGGACGGCATTGGCGACCGCGCAGGAGACCGGGTTGCCGCCAAAGGTGTTGAAGTAGCGGAAAGCGTCGCGGAAGGTCGCCAGTATCTCCTTGGTGGTGACCACGGCCGCGATCGGATGGCCATTGCCCATCGGCTTGCCCATGGTGACGATGTCGGGGACGAAGCCGGCGCGCTGATGGCCCCAGAAATGGCTGCCGGTGCGCCCGAAGCCGGGCTGCACTTCGTCGGCGATAACCAGACCACCGGCTTCGCGCACGGCCGCCAAGGCGTCGTCGAAAAATCCGGAGGGCAGAGCCGGGAAACCTTCATTGGCGAGCAGCGGACACAAGATGATGCCAGACAGGCCAATGCCGTCCTGTGCCAGCGAAGCGATCGCTTGACGCACGGCGTCGCCGAAGGCCTTGCCATTGGCCATCGCATCGGGATGGCGATAGCTGTCGGGGGCCGGCACCAGCCTGACATGGGGGGCGCGGCCGCGGATCGGAGGCATGCGCGTGCTGAGCTGCGAAACCGCCGCCGTGTTGCCATGATAGGTGGCGTCGGTGGCGATGATGCCCATATTGCCGGAGGCGGCCTGCGCCATGCGCAGCGCTATGTCGTTGGCCTCGCTGCCGGTACAGGTCAGGATTGCGGTGGCGAGGCTTGCATCGAAGGTCGCCGTCAGCCGCTCGACATAGTCGAGAATTGCGGTGTGCAGATAGCGTGTGTGGGTGTTGAGCAGGCTTGCCTGACGGCACAAGGCCTCGACCACATGCGGGTGGCAATGGCCGACATGGGCGACGTTGTTGTAGGCATCGAGATACTTGCGGCCGTCGGCATCGTAGAGCCAGACGCCTTCGCCGCGCACCAGGTGCACGGGCTCGTCGTAGAACAATTGCGATTTCGCGCCGAGCAGGCGGGCACGCCGCTTGACGAGCGCTTCCTCGCTCGGGTTCTTCTCAGATTGGGTCATTGCGTACCAAACTCCATTGCGTCAGCGGGTCCATCAGGCCCTCGACAGACCTGCATCGATGGCCTCGCCGATCTTTGCCACGTCGGCGGCGCCGATGATCAGCGGCGGCGACAGGATGATGTTGTTGCCGGACACGCGCAGCATGACGCCGGCGTCATAAGTGGCTTCCGAAACCACGGCCATGGTCTTCTTGTCCACCGGCTTTTTCGTCGTGCGATCGGAGACCAGCTCTAGCGCAGCCATCAGGCCCTTGTACCTGATGTCGCCGACGATCGCGTGCTTGGCTTTTAGCCCCTCCAGCGTCGCCGCCAGCTCGATGCCGCGCGCGGCTGCGTTCTCGTCCAGGCGAAGCCGTTTGGTCTCGGCAAGTGCAGCCAGCCCTGCCGCGCAGCCGACAGGATGGCCGGAATAGGTATAGCCATGACCGATCGCCCCGAAGCTGGTCTTGTCGGCCTCGAAGACGTCGGCGACCTTGGCGCCGATCAAGGTGGCGCCGAGCGGGAAATAGCCCGAGGTGATCGCCTTGGCGATGGTCATGAAATCCGGCTTCACGCCGGATAGCCGCGAACCCGACCAGGCGCCGGTGCGACCGAAGCCCGTGACCACCTCGTCGGCGATCAGCAGGATTTCGTGGCGGTCGCATATCTCGCGCACCAGCGGCATGAAGCTGTCATGCGGAACGATGACGCCGCCGGCGCCGAGAACCGGCTCCATGATGAAGGCGGCAATGGTGTCGCCGCCCTGGAAGGCGATCTCATCCTCCAGCGCTTTGGCGCACAGTTTGGCCAGCCGCGCCGGATCGGTCTCATCGAACGGATTGCGGAAGGTCCAGGGTGCGGGAGTGTGGAAGACGCCGGGCATAAGCGGCTCATAGTTGCGGCGGAAATTGGCGTTGCCGTTGACTGACGCGCCACCGAAATGGGTGCCGTGATAGCCCTTCTTCAGCGCGAGGAATTTTGTCCGGTCGCCCTGGCCGCGGATCTTCCAGTATTGGCGGGCGAGCCGCAGTGCGGTTTCGACCGAATCCGAGCCGCCCGAGGTGAAGAAGGTCCGCACCATGCCTTCCGGTTCGAACCATTCGCTGAGTTCGTAAGCGAGCTCGATCGACGGGCCGGTCGACGTGCCGCGAAACCCGGAATAGTAGGGCAGGGCGCTGAGCTGGTCGGCGATGGCCTTCTTGATCGGGTCGCAGGAGTAGCCGAGATTGACGTTCCACAGTCCGCCAACCGCATCGAGCACGGTGTTGCCGTCGATGTCGGTGACCATCACGCCTTCGCCTTTCATGATCACCTTTGGCGGGTTGGCCCGCATCTCGGCCGGGTGTGCCATCGGATGCCAGATCGGCTTGGCGTTTTTCTCGGTGAGGAAATTGATGTCGCGCATCGCAAGGCTCCGCAAATGTCTCAGGAGATGAGGTCGAAATGGCCGAGGGCCTCGGCATAGGAAAGTGCCGGCCGCGCGACGTCGAAATGAACGGTGCGCATGCCGGCGGCACGGCCGCCATCGACATTGCGCTGCTGGTCGTCAACGAACACACAGGCGCGGGCAGGCAGGCCAAGCGCCTCGGTCACCAAGGCATAGGCGCGCGGATCGGGCTTGAGGATGCGGGTATAGGTGGCGTCGACGATGGTGTCGAACAGCTCGAGCAACGGCAGCCGCTGACGGAAGCCGGCGCCATAGAACAGATCTAGCTCGTTGGACAGGATCGCCAGGCGAAATCCCGCCGCATGCACGGTCCGGATGGCGCGGACGGCTTCGGGCCGCACGATCTTTTCCGGCTCGGCTCCGCGTGCGCGCTGGACGAATGTCTCCATCGCCTGCCAGTCCTCGCCGACGAGCCGGCCGACTTCGCTGGTGCGGGTGCGCCAATAATCGCGCTCGCTGATCTCGTCGGCCTGCATTGAGCGCCACAGCGGATCTGAATCCGGGTCGAACGGCCCGTACCATTGCAGCGTTCCCGGCGCGAGGCCGAGCGCCTGTTCGGTCAAGGGATGGGTCTCGAAAAGGGTCCGGGTGACGACGCCGCCGAAATCGAGGACGAGCGCCTGGGCAGGAACAGCGCTCACGCAGCCACTCCCTTGGCCGGCATGCCGCGCGGGATGATGCCTTCCTCGACCCAGCGGTCGAAGATTTCGAGCGCTTTGCCGACGAACTCGTCGCTGTTGATGTGGGCGTCGATCTCGTGGAACTCGACGCCGGCGGGAATGGCCTTGCGCATCTCATCGGTGAAGGCCGCGAGGGCTTCGGGTTCGTACAGCGGCTCGCCCTGCGCATCCCATTCCTGGATGCCGCCGGAGGGCAGGATGAAAGCGGAGCGCCCCTTCGACGCACCGAGCTTGGCGGCGATGGTCCTGGCGACTTCACGGCGGTCGGCGGCATCGACGGTGATCGAGCCGATCAACCTGTTATGAGCATGGAATGGCCGCTGCGCGAACTTTGTCGGCAGCGCCTGCCAGGTCGGCAAATCGACCATGTCTACCGCGCCAGGGGCTGCGATCTGCGGAATGCCGCGGGCGCCGGCATTCTCGAGCCGGTCGGCGCCGGAGCTGACGACCGAACCGGCAAGATGATTGGTGATCTCCTGCAGGCTGAAGTCGAACACCGCGCAGAAATGGTCCTGGCTGGCGATCGATTCGAAGGCCCGGCCCCCCATCCCGGTGGTGTGAAAGACTGCGACGTCATAGCCGCGCTGCTCCAACGCCGGCTTCAGCGTCTTCATATAGCGCAGGCAACTGCTGCCCAGCGAAGTCATGCCGATGGTCGGTCCGACCGCCGGGGCCGAAGCACGGGATGCAAGCACGATCCTCGCCGCACCGACCACCGCGCCGCAGGCCTGGGAAAGGACCAGCTTGCAGATGGTGTTGAGGCCGTAGAGCCCGCCTGCCCACAGGATCATCATCAGGTCGGGCGCGACGCGCTCGGGCGGAATGAGATGCGAGTAGGCGATGGTCGAGACGACGAATTTCGGCACGCCGAGCGGCAGGCACAGCGCGACATCGAGCGCCAAATCGGTTCCCATCGAACCACCGATGGCGATGAAGGCGTCGATCTCGCCGCGCTGGTGAAGCTGGCGCACCAGCTGAACGGCGCCGACGGCCATCAATGTCATGGCGGTGTTTTCGTCGCCGCTCGAGACGATTTCGGCCATCGTCACGCCAGCGGCCCGCGCAACGGCATGCTTGTCGTGATCGGGACTATAGGCGGGGGCGCCCAGCACGCTGACATCCATCATCACGGCGCGGCCACCGGATGCCTCGATACACGCTTTCATGAACAGCAGTTCGTCGGTCTTGGTGTCGCCCGTGCCGATGACCAGGATGCGGGGCGTCGCCATATCTGCAGACATCAGGCCTGCCTCCTCAGGGTTTGCAGGTTTTCGCCATTGAGGCGCATCGAAATCTCCCGTGCCGCGGTCACAACCGCAAGCCCTCGTTCCACGATCGTAGCCGGTGTCGTCCTGGCCTTCGGGGCTGCCACCGCAATTGTCCCCAGCGCAAGACCATCGGCGGCGCGGATTGCAGCCGCGACGCCGATCACGCCGTCCTCATGGCCCTGGTCGCAGATCGAATAGCCGCGGTCGCGCGCCTCGCCGATCGACTTTGAAATGGCGGCCGGCTCGACGAGGGTATGATCGGTGAAGGCCTCAAGCGAACCTGTCAGGCATGCTTTCACGGTCGCGTTGTCGGCGAAGGCGAGATAGGCGATGCCGGAGGCGGTGGAATGCAGCGGCAGAAGCTGGCCGACATCGATGTTCACCCGGTTTGCCCAGCTTGAATGCTCGACATAAACGGTGATCAGCCTGTCGACGCCGAATTCCGACAGATGCACCGTCTCGGTTGTCGAACCCGCCAAATCCTGCGCCACGGGAATTGCCGTTTGCAGGGACGGGAAGCAGGCTTCGCGGATACGCGCCAGCCGCGACAGGCCGGCGCCGAGGCGATAGTGCCGCGTGCCGGCATCCTGCTCGACGAAGCCATGGCCGCCAAGCGCCATCAGCAGCCGCCGCGTCGTCGCCTTGTCCAAGGCGCACCGCCGCGCGAGATCGGAAAGTCCGAGCTCGGGCTCGTCCGCCGTGAACAGCTCCAGAAGTGAAATCGCCTTGCCGACCGTACCCATCCAGCCTCCCGCTCGGATAGAAACTTAATGTGTGAATTAACTTGACAGGCATCCGCATTCTTTGCAAGTCTATATTCAAAATAAGGGTTCAAATAATGAACCAATGGCATTCAGGGAACAGGCCGAGCGGCCGCGAACCCAGGGGTTCGTAAGACTGGAGGGACAAATGTCAGCAGTTTCGGAACAGGTGCCCGCCAACAGGCTGCGCAAGAACAGTCTTGGCGTCGGCGCTATCACCTTCATGGTGATTTCGGCGGCGGCGCCGCTCACCGCGGTCGCCGGCGGCACGCCGCTCGGCATGCTTATGGGCAATGGGGCGGGCTTTGCCGGCACCTATCTTATCGTGACCGTGTTGCTGCTGCTGTTTGCGGTCGGCTACGTCGCCATGTCGCGCCATGTCGGCAATGCCGGCGCCTTCTATGCCTATGCCGCGCGCGGGCTGGGCGGTTTTGCCGGCGGCGCAACCGCAATCATCGCGATCCTGTCCTACAACGCCATGCAGATCGGGGTCATGGGCCTGCTGGGGGCCGCGACCGCCGGCCTGTTCGCCGGCTGGGGCATCGACCTGCCCTGGTGGGTGTGGAGCTTCATCGCCGTTGCCATCGTCGCGGTGTTGGGCTACCGCCAGGTCGACCTGTCGGCCAAGATCCTGACGGTGCTGGTGCTGTGCGAATACATCGTTGTGCTGGTGCTAGACCTCGCCATCCTCAAGACCGGTGGCGACAGCGGTCTCTCTGCGGCGCCGTTCAGCTGGAGCCAGATCGTCAGCGGCTCGCCCGCCATCGCCATCCTGTTCTGTTTCGCCGCCTTCATCGGTTTCGAGGCGACGACGATCTACGCCGAGGAAGCCCGCGACCCCAAGGTGACCATTCCGCGCGCCACCTATTTCTCCGTGCTGCTGATCGGCGTCTTCTACATGGTCACGGCCTGGCTGATGGCGGTCGGCGCCGGCGTCGACAAATTGTTGCCGGCACTGCAGGCGCTTCAGGATCCGACGACTTTCCTGTTCGGCCTGTCCGACCGCTACGCCGGAACCATGCTGTCGCACGCCATGGGCATCCTGTTCGTGTCGAGCCTGTTTGCCGGCGTGCTGGCGTTCCACAACGCGGTTGCCCGCTACATCTACGTCTCGGGCCGCGAGAAGCTGTTGCCTGAAGCGATCGGCGTGACGCATTCAGTGCACCAGAGCCCGCATGTCGCTTCCGTCATCCAGAGCGTGTTGGCAGCGATCGTCATCGGACTGTTCGCGATACTCGGCCTCGATCCGGTTCTGGCGCTGTTTTCCTGGCTGACCAATGTCGCGACGCTGGGAGTCATCGTCATGATGGCGGTGGCCTCGCTCGCCGTGGTGATGTACTTCCGCGCCAACCCGTCGACGCAGGAGAATGCGCTGAAGACCACCATCCTGCCTGGGCTGGCCTTCATCGCTTTCGTCGTCATCATCTACCTGATCGTCATTAATTTCGGTGGCCTGTCCGGGGCCGGTGGCTTCCTTGGCGTGTTGCTGCCGGGGCTGGTGCTGATTGCCGCGGTGGTCGGCCTGCTGCTTGCCGGTGCGTTGAAGAGCCGGGATCCGGTTGCCTTCGAAAATCTCGGCGTGCCGCTGAAGGACTAGGACAAAGGACAAGGGGGTAGCGCGTTCGGCGCCGCCCCTTTCCATCGCAAGGGAGTAACGGCGTTGAGCTTTGCCGAGAGCATCACCGTTGAGGCGCTGGAAGCCGATCCGTATCCGATCTATGCGGAACTGCGGCGCAGTGCGCCTGTCGCTTTCGTGCCGGCGGTCAATCTCTGGTTCGTCACCCGCTGGAAGGACGTCGAGACCGTCGCAAAGTCACCCGACATCTTCTCCGCCGTCGTCGGTACGTCTCCGGTCGAACGCTCGTTCGGCAAGCCGACCATCCTGACCACCGACGGCGAAACGCATAGACAGCTGCGCCAAGGCGTCGATCCGAAATACCGGCCGCGCACCGTCGCCGCCTATGCCGGCGATCTCGTACGGTCGATTGCCGAACCTTTTCTCGACCGGATCGCCGAACAAGGCTCCGCCGAGCTGATGGCGGATTATTTCGAGCCGGTGTCGACGCTCAGCCTGGCGCGCTCGCTTGGCCTTGCCGACATCGACATGCCGACGCTGCGCCGCTGGTTCTATGGCCTTGCGCAGGGCGCCATCAATTTCGAGAACGACCCGAAGCGGCAAGAGATCGCCGACGCGATCAGCGCCGAGGTCGGCGCAGCCATCCGGCCGACTCTGGATAGACTGGCGCGCGCACCCGACGACTCGGCGCTGTCGCATATGCTGCATGACGGCATGCCGGAAGGCACGACGCGGCCGATCGATTTCTTGATGCCAAGCATCAAGGTCATCCTGCTTGGCGGCATGCAGGAGCCCGGACATGGTGCCGGTTCGATCCTCGCCGGCCTGCTTGCGCATCCCGAACAATTGCGGCAGGTGCTCGCCGATCCCGGGACCTTTGTGCCCAGGGCTGTCGATGAAGGCTTGCGCTGGGTGGCGCCGATCGGCACCCAGACGCGGCAGACGACGCGGGCGGTCGAGCTTGGCGGCGTAACGATCCCTGCCGGCGCCGCGGTCGCTGCACTTGTCTCCTCGGCAAGCCGCGACGAGAGCCGCTTTGCCGATCCAGACCGCTTCGACATCAACCGCAGGGAAGGCAATCATGCCGCCTTCGGCTTTGGTCATCATTTCTGTTCGGGCCGGTTTTTCGCGCGCGAGCAGATGTGCCTTGCATTAAGGCTGCTGCTCCTGCGCTTCCCCGATCTCAGCTTGGTGCCAGGCAAGGTGCCGGTGTTTCGCGGCTGGGAATTCCGCGCGCCAACCACGTTGTATGTTTCCCTGGGAGTCCGCCACCAATGATCAGCCAGAATGCCATCGACGCGCTGCGCAAGACGGAGATCGGCGAGCGGGGCTTGTTTATCGACGGCGTACAGGCCGCAGCGACGAGCGGCGCGACGCTGGCGGTGATTTCGCCGATCGACGGCCGCCCTTTTGCCAGCATCGCTGACGGCAATGCCGCCGACATCGATCGCGCGGTCCGATCGGCGCGAAAAGCATTCGAGAAGGGTTCATGGTCGCGCGCCGCCCCTGCCTTTCGCAAGAAGGTGCTGACGAAATTTGCCGAGCTGATCGAAAAACATGTCGATGAGCTGGCCGTGCTTGGCGTGCGCGACAACGGCACCGAGATCGGCATGGCCTACAAGGCCGAGCCGCTGTCGGCGGCCGGCACCATCCGCTACTACGCCGAGGCGATCGACAAGGTCTATGGCGAGATCGCGCCGACGGCCGACAATGTGCTCGGGCTGATCCACAGGGAGCCACTCGGTGTCGTCGGCGTCATCGTGCCGTGGAACTTCCCGCTGATGATCGGTGCCTGGAAGATTGCGCCCGCACTGGCCACCGGCAACAGCGTCGTCGTCAAGCCGCCGGAGATCGCCTCGCTGACCTTGCTGCGGCTGGCCGAACTCGCAAGCGAGGCTGGACTTCCCGAAGGCGTGTTCAACGTGGTTACCGGTCATGGTGCTGTCGCCGGCGAAGCGCTTGGCCTCCATATGGATGTCGACGCCATCGCCTTTACCGGATCGGGGCCGGTCGGCCGGCGGCTGCTCGAATACTCCGCCCGTTCCAATTTGAAGCGGGTCTTCCTCGAGCTTGGCGGCAAGTCGCCCAACATCGTCTTTGCCGACGCTCCGGACCTGAAGCAGGCGGCGGTCGTCTCGGCCAACGGCATCTTTCGCAATTCAGGCCAGGTCTGCGTGGCGGGCTCGCGTCTGCTCGTCCAGTCGTCGGTCTATGATCTTTTCATGGACGAACTTGTCTCGGCAACCACGCGGCTCAAGGTCGGCGACCCGCTCGATCTCGCCAGCGATATCGGTGCGGTATCGAGCGCCGAACAGCTGGACAAGAATCTCGGCTTCGTCGCCATGGCGCAAGCCGAAGGCGCCCGTCTCGTCGCCGGTGGCGAACGGATACTGACCGAGACCGGCGGCAGCTACATGGCGCCGACGATCTTCGAGAACGTGACGCAAGAGATGCAGCTGGCGCGCGAAGAGGTGTTCGGACCTGTGCTCGGCGTGATGCGTTTCGAGACCGAGGAGGAGGCGGTGCATCTCGCCAACTCCACCGTCTACGGACTTGCCTCGGCGGTGTGGACCGCCAATCTTTCCACGGCCCATCGCATGGTGCGCGCCATCAACGCCGGTGTCGTCCACGTCAACACCTATGGCGGAGCCGATATCACCGTGCCGCTTGGCGGCGTCAAGCAGTCCGGCTTCGGTCGCGACAAGTCGCTGCATGCGCTGGAAAAATATATCGACCTCAAGACCGCATGGATTGCGCTCTGAGCCTCGCGGAAAGGCCAGCGTATCTGCTCTTTTCGTCAAGCTTGGCCTCAGGAACGCCACGCTGGTGCTGGTTGGCGGCGATCGCGTCACCGCTATCGGCAGTTCCGACTAGCGTGGTGTCGTGGGTCCAGGCCTCGCGCGGAAAGCCGTGTTGCGACCGGCCGGTATCACAGCGTCCTACTCCGTTGTGCTCGCTTTTTTTCTGCGCCGATTGGTGTGCGACTGGGCGACGGCCATTCGTAATTCAGGTGTGATCTCCAAAGGCGCATTCTCTGTCCCATGCGGGTCTTGCAGCCCCTGGACGTGGACGGTCGGGAATGGGAGTTCGATGCCCTGCTCCTTGAAGGCCTGGCGGAGGCGCAAAAAGAACCTGCCTTTCATGCTGAAGGCGCCTCCAGGTCTGGTCGTGACCTTGACCCTCAAGACGATGCCGTACTCGCCGAACTCCTGCACCCCCTGCATCTTGATCGGTTCGATCACCCAGTGTTTGAACTCCGGATCATCCGCCAGTTCCAGGCCAATTCGCTTGATCAGTTTGCGGGCGAAGTCGATATCGGTGTCATAGCCAACGGTGATGTTGAATTTGTCGGTGACCCAGTCACGGCTCTGGTTCTGCACCGCGCCGAGTTCACCGAAAGGTATCGTGAACAGCGGACCACGATGGTGGCGCAGCTTCACCGAGCGCAGCGAAAAGCTCTCCACCGTACCCCTGTAGCTGCCCGATGAAATGTATTCGCCGACACGGAAAGCATCGTCGAGCAGATAAAACACGCCAGAGATCACGTCCTTGACGATGGTTTGCGCGCCAAAACCCACGGCGACGCCGACGACGCCGGCGCCGGCGATCAGCGGGCCGATCTGGATTCCGATCGAAGCGAGCATCATCAGCACCGCCATCACGATGATCACCGCGAGCAGAATGTTCTGAATGATCGGCAACAGCGTGTGCAGCCGCGCCTGATGCGGATCGAGGGTGAGGATGTCCTCCTCGCCCATCACGGCTTGCGGTATCGCGACGCCCAGCTTTCGTTCGATCAAGGCTTTGATGATCGACCAGCCGAAATCGGCAGCAAGGGCAATGACCACGACGTTGATCAAGCCGCGCAATATGAGCATGGTGGTCGTATCGCTGCCGCGCATGGATTGCATGTCCAGGCCCAGTACGCGTGCGAGAAGGTAAGCCGCCGCGAGGATGAAAATCATCCGGATACCGCGATCGATGACAGCGATCGTCACCGCCGGGATCGTCGGCCGGCCCGCATCTTCCGAACCGGGCCGCAGGACGAAATTAACCCCGCGCTCTGTCAGCACAATTGCCAAAGGCAGGAAGAATGCGGTGAAGGTAAACCAGAAGAATGTGTAGAGGCCGGCAATGCGTTCGAGGAACAGAACGACGAAATAAGCCGTCAACAACCATGTCACTGCCGTGTGACCGCTGTGGCGCGCGCCGTCTCGCTGCGTTCTTGGCCGACGCCAAATGGCCAGCAGGAAGAGCAACAGCAATATGAAATCGGCGCCGACGGACAGGACCATCATTCCGTCCTGGTCTATGCCGAGACCCGGCAAGAGGACAAACGCGGCGGCGAAGAAGGCGAAAACGCCGACGATCCGGGGCAGCCAATAAGCCCAATGGTCAGCAGCTCCGTTGGTGATCGGCAGGGCACGAACCTCGATGGCGTGCTCGACCTCCATGAAGGAAGGGACGAGCGTGGCCATCACGTACAGGCGCACAGCCCACGTAAAGACCGCAGCCATCAGAAATGTCAGCACAATCTCGCGGATGAGCGCTGGCCAGTCGAACAGCATGAACGCGCCGGCGCTGCCCAATGCGAACGAGCCGATCATCATGCTGGAATAAAGCGTGCGGCCGCCGATCTTCTTGGCCCGCCCGATGGGCGTATCTCTGGGTTGCGCGATGATCCAAAGACGAAATGGACGGGTGAGCTTGTATATTGCCCAGGTGAGCGCCAGGCCGGCAGCGATAAAGATCGCAATCAGCAACAATATGCTGACGGAGCCCTTGCTGGACATATCGTCCATTGTCTGGGCTCGGACGCGCGCGAACTGGCCCGGCAGTGTGGGCACGGTTCGCACGATTTTCTCGATGTGATGCTTGATCCGATCGAGCGTCGAGGATGCCATTGTATTCATCTGGCCCGGTGCGGCCGCGGCGTCGGCCCGCGGAGTGCTAGCCGCAGCAGGCGCTTCCGTTGAACCAGCGGCCGGATTTCGTTGCTCGGCCACCCAGGCCTTCACCGATGGATCGTCGAGAAGCTCGAACAGCTGTTTGACCTTGTCGGGCGTGACGGCGGCCGGTGCCTGGGCCTGTGCCGGACTAGCCAACAGGAGGGCGATGCCAAGGACGAGCGGCCCGGCTATCAGGACGAACATCGCCGTCAGGTTCCCGGGACGCCGTGCTGGGCGCGCCGGCTCCCTGGCCCCTAATCGTCGTTTCATGAGCAGCATCGTGCGGTAACCTTCCGGTCAGATCGGCGAGCAAGGACAGCTATGTCCGTCGTTGCCCCCACCTTTAACAAGCCGATGTTGCGGTGCAAGTCTCATCGCACCTAGACCGTAGGGTAGGGCACCAGGCGACCGGCAAGGCTGTCATCACCAGTGCCAGCGTTGCGCTGCATTCCTTGTCCCGACCACCTAGACCGGGTCGTTGTCGGTCGGGGTTTGCTCCGCGGCGGGAGCCTGTGACCATGCCGCATTGCACAATTTTGCGACCTTGCCCACAATGCACGCATGGTCCGCAGCTCACTCGCCGTCCTGGTCATCGACGAAAACCGTATCCGCGCCGCGATCATTGAGGCAGGTTTGCGCGAGGCCGGCCATGAGCGGGTCACCGTCATCCACGACGTGACCGGCATTGCGCGGCGAATCGCCGAGATCGAGCCGGACGTCATCGTCATCGACCTGGAAAACCCGAACCGCGACATGCTGGAAAACATGTTCCAGCTGTCGCGTGCGGTGAAGCGGCCGATCGCCATGTTCGTCGACCGATCGGACCAGGCATCGATCGAAGCGGCGGTCGATGCCGGCGTTTCGGCCTATGTCGTCGACGGCCTCAGGCAAGAGCGCGTCAAGCCGATCCTGGACATGGCGGTCAGCCGCTTCAACGCTTTCTCGCGCATGGCGCGCGAGCTGGAAGAGGTTCGAGGGGAGCTTGAGAGCCGCAAGGTGATCGACCGTGCCAAGGGCATCCTGATGAAGTCGCGCGGCCTGACCGAAGAGGCCGCCTACACGCTGCTGCGCAAGACGGCGATGAACCAGAACCGCAAGATCGGCGACATTGCCCAGAGCCTGGTGACTGCCGCCGGGCTGCTCGGGCCGTCGGAGGACGAATGAGCATGAGCGCCGAGCACCAGATCACCGCCGGCTTCATGCCGCTCTTCGACAGTGCCGTGCTGGTTGCGGCGGGTGAGCTTGGATTTGCCGCGCGCGAGGGCATCGATCTCACACTGCACCGCGAGACCTCCTGGGCCAACATCCGTGACCGCATCGCCATCGGCCATTTCCACCTGGCGCACATGCTGGGGCCGATGCCGCTCGCCTGCAATCTCGGGCTGACGCCGCTTGCTTCCGAGACCATCGTGCCGTTTTCGCTCGGGCTTGGCGGCAATTGCGTCACCATCTCCAACGCCGTCTGGGAAGGCATGGCGGCACACGGCGCCATACCCGATCTCGCGCCCGCGCGCGCGGGCGCAGCCCTTCGTGCCTTCATTCGCGAGCGCGCCGGGGCTGGCGGCGATCCGCTGCGCTTTGCCGTGGTGCACCCGCATTCGGGGCATAATTACGAACTGCGCTACTGGCTTGCCGGATGCGGCATCGATCCGGAGCGCGAGATCGAGATCGTCATCGTGCCGCCGCCCTTCATGGCCGATGCGCTGGCCGCTGGGCGGATCGACGGCTACTGCGTCGGCGAGCCCTGGAACAGCGCCTCGGTCGCCGCCGGCACCGGCCATATCGTCACCGTCAAGGCGCTGCTGTGGCGCAACAGTCCGGAGAAGGTGATCGGCGTGCGCAAGGCCTGGTCGCAGGAGAACCCGGTCGCGCTGGCAGCATTGCTGCGCGCACTGCATCATTCGGCGCGCTGGTGCCAGGATCGGGGCAACCACGCCGAACTGGCTGGTGTGATGGCTCAAGCTGGCTTCCTCGGCCTGCCACCAGCTGTCCAGATGCCGATCCTGACCGGCCATCTTGAACTGGGCGGCGGCGCCGAACTGGATGTCGACGACTTCTTCCTGCCCTTCGACAAGGCGGCGAACTTTCCGTGGAAGAGCCATGCGCTGTGGTTCTATACGCAGATGGTGCGCTGGGGGCATGTCGAGCACACGCCGGAAAACCTTGTTATCGCCCGTGACTGCTACCGTCCCGACCTCTACCGCTCGGCGCTAAAGCCGCTTGGCGTTGCACTTCCCGGCGCCAATGCGAAGGTCGAGGGCGCGCTTAAGGTCGCCACCGCTGTCGGTGCGACCGGGGCAGGCCTGGTGCTTGGGCCGGACGGCTTCTTCGACGGTCAGACCTTCGACCCCGACGAGATCGACGGCTACATAGGGCGCCAGAAAGCGGCTCGCGCGGAAGCCTGATCATTCTCGCGCCATTCTTGTGCATTGCACAAAAAATGTGCGTGCGATTGCTGTAGTGAACAATCTTTGATCTGCTTGCGATGTCGCCTCGCGTGCCGGCATCTGGCGCGTAATGTTGATTTCATTTAGGTTTTTCGTTTCACCCAAAACTGGCACGGTTCCTGCTTTGAATTAGTCAGGCCCTTCGCGGGTCACGGAACAGGCGTCCAATGGCGGGCGCACAGGCAAAGCTGCCGCTCAGGACAACGACGCGATCCCGGATGTACGGACGCGCGAGGCCTGGACGGCGGCTTTTTTGTTTTGGGCCACTCGACGAAGCCCTCGCGTTCAACCGGAGATCACGATGAAAGAAAAAATAGGGAAATGGATCGGGACGGGAACATCGCTCAAGGATGTGACGCGCCGCGATTTTCTTGTCAGCAGCGCCATGACGGCCGGCCTGTTCGTGGCGGCCCGCAAGCTCTTCCCCTCGGGCGCCTATGCCGCCACGACCGCTCCGGAGGTCACCGGCGCCAAGCTCGGCTTCATCGCGCTGACCGACGCGGCGCCGCTGATGATCGCCAAGGAGAAGGGGCTGTTCGCCAAGTTCGGCATGCCCGACGTCGAGGTGCTCAAGCAGGCCTCCTGGGGCGCGACGCGCGACAATCTGATGCTCGGCGGCGAAGCCAACGGCATCGACGGCGCTCACATCCTGACGCCGCTGCCCTATCTCATGCACATCGGCAAGGTGACGCAGAACAACCAGCCGATGCCGATGGCTATCGTGGCGCGGCTCAACTACGACTGCCAGGGCATTTCGGTTGCGCAGGAATACGCCGGCACCGGTGTCGGTCTCGACGCCTCCAAGCTGAAGGACGCCTTCGCCGCCAAGAAGGCGGCTGGCAAGGAAATCAAGGCCGCCATGACATTCCCGGGCGGCACGCATGATTTGTGGCTGCGCTATTGGCTGGCCGCCGGCGGCATCGATCCCGACAAGGACGTCTCGACCATCGTCGTGCCGCCGCCGCAGATGGTCGCCAACATGAAAGTCGGCAACATGGACGTGTTCTGCGTTGGCGAACCGTGGAATGAACAGCTCGTCCACCAAGGCGTTGGTTTCACCGCCGCCACCACCGGCGAACTGTGGAAGGGTCATCCCGAAAAGGCGCTCGGCCTGCGCGCCGAATTCATCGACAAATACCCGAACGCCACCAAGGCGATCGTGATGGCCGTCATGGAGGCCCAGCAATGGTGCGAGGCCACGGAGAACAAGGACGAGATGGCCGCCATCATCGGCAAGCGGCAATGGATGAACGTGCCTGTCGCCGACATTATCGGCCGCCTCAAGGGCGACATCAACTACGGCAATGGCCGCGTGGCCACCGGCACTGACCTCTACATGAAATTCTGGAAGGGTGGCGTCTCCTATCCCTACAAGAGCCACGACAGCTGGTTCCTCGCCGAAAACATCCGTTGGGGAAAATTCGCGCCGACCACCGACATCAAGACGCTGGTCGATCAGGTCAATCGCGAGGATATCTGGCGCGAGGCGGCGAAGGATCTCGGCGTTGCCGCAGCCGATATTCCGGCCTCGTCGTCGCGCGGCGTCGAGACCTTCTTCGACGGCAAGATTTTCGACCCGGCCAACCCGTCGGCCTATCTCGACAGCCTGAAGATCAAGGCATCGGCTTGACCAGCGCAAACGGTGCGTTGCGCCGTTTGTCGCCCCAGCGCAACGGCGCTTCGCCGTTGTCGCCCGCATCGACCCCGGAGTTATTGTCAGACATGTCCATCCAAGCCATTGAGGAAACCACGGTGAAGGCGTTCCCCGCGAAGCCTGCCGCGGTCATCGCTTTCACCGCCAAAGCGCGGCGCCGCTTCGACCCGATCGCGATCGCCGGCAGGCTGGCCACCGCCCTGGTGCCGCCGGTCATCGTTATCGCCTTCATGCTGGTCGTGTGGCAGATCGCCTGCTCGTCGCCGACCGCCAGCCTACCGCCGCCCAGCCAGGTGTGGAACGAGGCCTATGACCTGATCGCGCATCCGTTCTTCAACAACGGCCCGCAGGATATCGGCCTTGCGTGGCGGGTGCTGATCTCTCTGCAGCGCGTCGCCATCGGCTTCGGCCTGGCGGCGATCGTCGGCGTCGCGCTCGGCGCCCTGGTCGGCCAGTCGATCTGGGCCATGCGTGGCCTCGATCCGGTGTTCCAGATACTGCGCACCGTGCCGCCGCTGGCCTGGTTGCCGCTGTCGCTGGCTGCTTTCCGCGATTCCAGCCCGTCGGCGCTGTTCGTTATCTTCATCACCTCGATCTGGCCGATCATCATCAACACCGCCGTCGGCGTGCGAAACATTCCGGAAGACTACCGCAACGTCTCGCGCATCTTGCGGCTCAACCAGTTCGAATTCTTCGTCAAGATCATGGTTCCGGCCGCCGCACCCTACATCTTCACCGGCCTCAGAATCGGCATCGGCCTGTCCTGGCTCGCCATCGTCGCCGCCGAAATGCTGACCGGCGGCGTCGGCATCGGCTTCTTCATCTGGGACGCCTGGAACTCGTCGCGGCTGCCCGACATCATCGTCGCGCTCGCCTATATCGGCGTCACCGGCTTCTGCCTCGACCGCCTGGTCGCTGCGGTCGGCGCTTTCGTCACCCGCGGCACAACGGCAAAGTGAGGAGAGGGCGATGACGGCCTATCTGAAGCTCGACCATATCGACAAATCCTTTGCCCGCGGCGGTCAGGTCAGCGAGGTGCTCAAGGACATCAGGCTGACCATCGACAAGGGCGAATTCGTCTCCATCATCGGCCATTCCGGCTGTGGCAAGTCGACCTTGCTCAATCTGATCGCCGGGCTGACCAAGGTTTCCGCCGGCGCCGTGCTGCTTGAAAACAAGGAGGTCGACAGCCCCGGACCCGAGCGCGCCGTGGTGTTCCAGAACCACAGCCTGCTGCCATGGCTCACCGTCTACGAAAACATCAGCCTGGCGGTGTCGAAAGTCTTTGGCCGTTCCAAGAGCAGGACCGAGCGACATGACTGGATCATGCGCAATCTCGATCTCGTGCAGATGGCCCATGCCAAGGACAAGCGGCCGGCCGAAATATCGGGCGGCATGAAGCAGCGCGTCGGCATTGCCCGGGCGCTTGCCATGGAGCCGAAGATCCTGTTGCTCGACGAGCCGTTCGGGGCACTCGACGCGCTGACGCGCGCCCATCTGCAGGATGCGGTTATGGACATCCATTCCAGGCTCGGCTCGACGACGATCATGATCACCCACGATGTCGACGAGGCGGTGCTGTTGTCCGACCGCATCGTCATGATGACCAACGGTCCGGCGGCAACCATCGGCGAGGTGCTTGCGGTGCCGCTGCTGCGGCCGCGTCGACGCGTCGAACTCTCTTCCGACCGCACCTTCCTGCGCTGCCGCGAAGCGGTGCTGAAGTTCCTCTATGAACGCCACCGCTTCGTCGAAGCCGCGGAGTAACGCCATGACCGAAAAACTCGTCATCATCGGCAACGGCATGGCCCCTGGGCGCATGCTGGAGCATCTGCTCGAACAGGCGCCGGGCCGCTACACCGTGACCATCTTCAACGCCGAGCCGCGGGTGAACTACGACCGCATCATGCTGTCGCCGGTGCTCTCCGGCGAAAAGGCCTATGAGGAAATCATCATCCACGGCGACGGCTGGTACATCGCCAACAACATCACCCTCTACAAGGGTCACAAGATCGTCGCCATCGACCGGGCGGCCAAGACCGTCACCTCCGATCACGGCGTCACCGAGCCTTACGACAAGCTCGTCATCGCCACCGGATCGGTGCCTTTCATCATTCCGGTGCCCGGTCACGATCTGCCGGGCGTGCTGACCTATCGCGACCTCGACGATGTTCAGGCCATGATGCTTGCCGCCCAGTCGCGGGCCAAGGCCGTGGTCATCGGCGGCGGCCTGCTCGGGCTGGAGGCGGCAGCAGGTTTGAACGCCCAAGGCATGGACGTCACCGTGCTGCATGTCATGCCGACATTGATGGAGCGTCAGCTCGATCCAGCCGCCGGCTATCTCCTGCAGCGCGCGGTGGAACAGCGCGGCATCAAGGTCATCACCAAGGCCAACACCCAGGCGATCACCGGCAACGGCAAGGTCGGGCAGGTGGAGCTTGCCGACGGCACTATTATCCCGGCAACGCTGGTGGTGATGGCGGTCGGCATCCGGCCGAATGCGGCGCTGGCCAGGGAGGCCGGCATAGCCGTCAATCGTGGTATTGTCGTCGATGCCGGCATGCGCAGCAACGACCCCGACATCTACGCGCTCGGCGAATGCGCCGAGGTCTACGGCCAGGTCTACGGGCTAGTCGCGCCGCTCTACGAGATGGCGCGCGTTGCCGCGAACCAGTTGGCCGGCAACGAGGCAGCGGCCTTCGTCCACATGGACACGCCGACCAAGCTCAAGGTCACCGGCATCGACCTGTTCTCGCTTGGCGACTTCGCCGAAGGCGAGGACCGCCAGGAGATCGTGCTGCGCGATGCCGCCGCCGGCGTCTACAAGCGCCTTGTCCTGAAAGACGACCGCATCATCGGCACCGTGCTTTATGGCGAGACGGCTGACGGCGCCTGGTTCAACGACCTCAAGAAGAAGCAGACCGACATATCGGAGATGCGCGACACGCTCATCTTCGGCCAGTCCTACCAGGGAGGTGCCCCGCTGGACCCTATGGCGGCCGTTGCAGCCTTGCCGGATGATGCGGAAATCTGCGGCTGCAACGGCGTTTGCAAGGGAAAGATCACCGGCGCGATCACGGCCAAGGGCCTGGCTTCGCTCGACGACGTGCGCGCGCACACCAAGGCATCGGCTTCCTGCGGCTCGTGCACCGGGCTGGTCGAGAAGCTGATGGTGCTGACCATCGGCGACAAGTACAACCCGGCCGCCGTGCAACCGATGTGCGGCTGCACCACGCTCGGTCACGACGAGGTGCGCCGGCTGATCATCGCCAAAAGCCTGAAGACCATTCCCGCCGTCATGCAGGAGCTGGAATGGACGACGTCCTGCGGCTGCGCCAAATGCCGACCGGCGCTCAACTACTACCTCGTCTGCGACTGGCCGAACGATTATGCCGACGACTACCAGTCGCGCTTCATCAATGAGCGCGTCCACGCCAACATCCAGAAGGACGGCACGTACTCGGTGGTGCCGCGCATGTGGGGCGGCGTCACCAACGCCGCCGAACTGCGCGCCATCGCCGACGTCGTCGACAAGTTCGAGATCCCGATGGTCAAGGTCACCGGCGGCCAGCGCATCGACATGCTCGGCATCCGCAAGGAGGATTTGCCGGCGGTCTGGGCCGATCTCGGCCAGGCCGGCTTCGTCTCTGGCCATGCCTACGCCAAGGGTCTGCGCACGGTGAAGACCTGTGTCGGCTCCGACTGGTGCCGCTTCGGCACGCAGGATTCGACCGGCCTCGGCATTCGCATCGAGAAATTCATGTGGGGCTCGTGGACGCCGGCCAAGGTCAAAATGGCGGTGTCGGGCTGTCCGCGCAACTGCGCCGAGGCGACCTGCAAGGATGTGGGCGTGATCTGTGTCGACAGTGGCTACGAGATCCATTTCGCCGGCGCCGCCGGCCTCGACATCAAGGGCACCGAAGTGCTTGGCCTGGTCAAGACCGAGGACGAGGCGCTGGAGCTTATCGTGGCGCTGACGCAGATGTATCGCGAGCAGGGCCGCTATCTCGAGCGTATCTACAAATGGGTCAAGCGCATCGGCATCCCCGAGATCAAGCGCCAGATCATGGACGACGGCGCCAAGCGCAAGGCCTATTACGAGCGCTTCGTCTTCAGCCAGAAATTCGCCCAGGTCGACCCGTGGTCGGAACGCGTCTCCGGCAAGGACAAGCACGAGTTCAGGCCGATGGCTTCGGTCGGGTTTGCGCAGGCGGCGGAGTGATCAAGATGGACTGGATATCGATCGGCTCACTCTCCGACATCCCGCGCCGTGGCGCGCGCTGTATCGCTACACCCGAGGGTAAGATCGCCGTCTTCCGCACGCAGGACGATCAGGTCTACGCCATCGACGACCATTGCCCGCACAGGGGTGGGCCGCTGAGCCAAGGCATCGTCCACGGCACCGCCGTCACCTGCCCCTTGCACAATTGGGTCATCTCGCTGGAGACGGGCAAGGCGCTCGGCGCCGACGAGGGCGCGGTGCGCACCATTCCTGTGCGGATCGAGGGCGAGCACCTGTTCATTGCGCTAAAAGCGCTGGCCAGCCGCGCGGCCTGAAGCATGGAACTTGGCGAAGCGCGCGAGGTGAGGACCACCTGCCCCTATTGCGGGGTGGGTTGCGGCGTGCTGGCGAAAGTCGCCCCCGGCCGGGGAGTCAGCGGCCGCGGGGCCCCCCCCCCAACCCCGCAATTTTTGCGGCGCGGGGCCCACGGGGGGGGGCCGGGGGGACACCACGCCCGCGCGGGGCGGGGGGG